>DASVLY010000532.1:0-9021 GCA_036384635.1 Noviherbaspirillum sp.
CCGCGGCATCGCCCTTCTTGGCACCGCCGCCGGAGCCGAAGCCGCCCGCGATCACGCTGATGAAGTTACGGTTCATCGCGCGGCACATGATGTACGACAGGATCGCACCGCTCGATCCGACCAGTGCGCCAGTCACGATCAAGAGGTCGTTTGACAGCATGAAGCCGGTTGCCGCCGCCGCCCAGCCGGAGTAGCTGTTGAGCATGGACACCACCACTGGCATGTCGGCACCGCCGATCGCCATTACCATGTGTATGCCGAACAGTAATGCAATCACGGTCATCACGATCAGTGGCGTCATGCCTGCCGACACCGACTCGGCATGCAGGAATTGCCCGCCGAAATAGATCACGATCAGCAAGCCAGCCAGGTTGAGCCAATGACGCGCAGGCAAGAGCAACGGTTTGCCGCCGATGCGTCCTGACAGCTTGCCGAACGCGATCAGCGAACCCGAGAAGGTGACGGCGCCGATCAGCACGCCGATGTAGGTTTCCATCTCGTGGATCGCCTTTTCCGCACCGCCCAGGTTAGCCGACGCCGCCGGATCGATATAGTTCGCATAACCGACCAGCGTGGCGGCCAGGCCAACCAGGCTGTGCATCAATGCGACCAGTTCCGGCATTTGCGTCATCTGCACGGTGCGGGCCGCATACAGGCCGATCGCGCCGCCTGCCACCATCGCGGCGATGATCCAGGAAATGCCGGATGGGGTGACATGCGGCCCGAAGACGGTCGCCAGCACGGCAATCGCCATGCCGATCATGCCGTAGAGATTGCCGCGCCGCGCGGTTTCCGGATGGGACAAGCCGCCCAGACTCAGGATGAAGAGAATAGTCGCGCCCAGATAAGCGACGGTTGTGAGACTTTCAGACATTGGTATCGCCCCTCTGTTATTTGCGGAACATCGCCAGCATGCGGCGGGTAACGGCGAATCCGCCGAACATGTTGATCGTGGTGAGCACGATGCCAAAGAGCGCCAGCCAGCGGATCCAGTCTGCAGGGCGCTCCATGCCCGCCGCTATCGGCGGCGCGATCTGCACCAGCGCGCCAATGGCGATGATGCTCGAAATCGCGTTGGTTACGCTCATTAGCGGCGTGTGCAGCGACGACGTAACGTTCCACACCACCATGTAACCGATGAAGCAGGCCAGCACGAACACGGTGAAGTGGCCGAGGAAGGCCGCCGGCGCATAGGCGCCGATGAACCAGAACAGCACGGCAGCAACGCCGAACAGCACTGCGATGCGGGCGCCGGAAGCGGGTTCGCTCGGCGCACCGTGGCCATGGGCTTTGGCCGGCACCGGTGTTGCGGCCGGCTTGGGCGCTGCTGCCGGCGCTGCCGACAGCTTGGGTGGCGGCGGCGGCCAGGTGATGTTGCCCTCCTTGATCACCGTGGTGCCGCGGATCACCTCGTCTTCCATGTTGACGTTGATGGTGCCGTCCTTGTTCTTGCACAACTCCTCGGTCAGGCGCAGCAGGTTGGTCGCATACAGCGTGCTCGACTGCTTGGACAGACGGCTCGGCAAATCGGCGTAGCCGATGATCGTCACGCCATGCCTGACCACCACCTTGCCCGGTTCGGTCAGTTCGCAGTTGCCGCCCTGCTCGGATGCCAGATCGACGATCACGCTGCCCGGCCTCATCGACCGCACCATCTCGGCGGTGATCAGCTTGGGCGCCGGCTTGCCGGGAATGAGCGCGGTGGTGATGATGATGTCGACTTCCTTTGCCTGCTTCGCAAAAGTTTCGCGCTGCGCTTTCTGGAAGCCCTCGCTCATCACCTTCGCATAACCGCCGACCCCCGATCCTTCTTCCTGGTAGTCGACGGCGACAAACTCACCGCCCATCGATTTGACCTGGTCGGCCACTTCGGGACGGGTATCGTTGGCACGCACGATCGCGCCCAGGCCGGAAGCCGCGCCGATAGCAGCCAGCCCCGCAACACCTGCGCCGATCACGAACACCTTGGCCGGAGGCACCTTGCCAGCGGCGGTAATCTGCCCGGTGAAGAAGCGGCCAAAGTGATGTGCCGCTTCGATTACCGCACGATAGCCGGCGATGTTGGCCATCGAACTCAATGCATCCATCTTCTGCGCACGCGACATGCGCGGCACACTGTCCATGGCCAATACGGTGACCTTCTTTGCAGCGAGCTGCTGCATCAGCTCCGGGTTTTGCGCCGGCCAGATGAAGCTGACCAGCGTGCTGCCCTCGCACATCAGGCCGACTTCTTCCGCGTTCGGTCCACGCACCTTGAAGACGATGTCGGACGTTGCCCACAGCCTGGCTGCAGTATCGACGATCTGCGCGCCTGCGGCACGATATGCATCGTCACTGAAATTCGCGGCATCGCCCGCGCCCGATTCGACAGTGACCGAGAAACCCAGCTTGATGAGTTTTTCGACGACGTCGGGAACGGTTGCCACGCGCTTTTCGCCCGGAAAGACTTCCCGTGGTACTCCAATCATTAGAGACATACGCTTTCCCTTAGGTGATGTGAATAGTAGTTGTCCGTGTTATGTAACGAGAACAGACTCCGTCTGCTCCGTTCTCTCATTGGATGAGAATGATGTTTCGAGCTTTCCGTCCATGGGACTGGCGCGCCAGTCCCATGGCGCGCATGCGCTTGATCGCATACATCAAAAAACGTTCCCCTTCATTGGTGTCGTAGTGGATCTAATCGGAAATCGATCTTACCCGCAAATGAAAAATCAGCACAGCCGTTCTTTTTTATTATCAGGGCAGAAAAAACCTTCAGATACGGCATCCTCCTCTGTTCCGCAGCTTGAGGAGGATATAGAAAAAATGAAAAAAATAAAATCCGCCAATATTCGGAAGTCTGCCAATTCATCACCCTCTCTAATTGTGGAAAATCAATAACTTTTCCAATCCGAAGCTGATCATTCGGAAACCTTGCTGATTTTGCCCCTCTAAGTGTGCCCTCTCCAAGCAACAGTAACTCGCGCGCAGCCCTTGCAAGGTAAAATGGCGCCCACTTAAAAAAGAAAAGAGCTTGCCTTCTCATGGAAGTTTGGAAACCCTCTGTTACCGTCGCTGCAGTCATCGAGCGCGGCGGCCGCTTTCTGCTGGTTGAGGAAGAAACCAGTGATGGTGTGCGCTTTAACCAGCCGGCCGGCCACCTCGATCCGAACGAATCGCTGATCGACGCGGTTGCACGCGAAACGCTGGAAGAAGCCGCGCACGATTTCAAACCTACCGCACTGCTGGGCATGTACATGTCGCGCTATCTGTCCTCGCGCACCAGGCGCGAAGTGACTTACCTGCGCTTCGCGTTTACCGGCGAGCTCGGACGCGCGCATGACCGCCCGCTCGACCACGGCATTTTGCGCACCGTCTGGATGACGCGCGACGAAATGCTGACCTGCGTAGACAAACATCGCAGCCCGCTGGTTCTGCAGTGCGTCGACGATTACCTGGCGGGCAAGCGTGCCCCGCTGTCCATTATCTATACCCATCCCAGTGTGATCGGTGTGTTCAATGGCTAAGAAGCAGCGCGTTGTGATCGGCATGTCCGGCGGCGTCGATTCGTCGGTGTCGGCCTGGCTGTTAAAGGAGCAAGGCTACGACGTGATCGGCCTGTTCATGAAAAACTGGGAAGATGACGACGATGGAGAATATTGCTCCACTCGCCAGGACTGGATCGATGCGGCCAGCGTAGCCGATGTGGTCGGCGTCGATATCGAGGCGGTCAACTTTGCCGCCGAATACAAGGACCGCGTATTCGCCGAATTCCTGCGCGAATACCAGGCCGGCCGCACGCCGAACCCGGACGTGCTGTGCAATGCCGAAATCAAGTTCAAGGCGTTTCTCGATCACGCGATGCAGCTCGGCGCCAACCTGATCGCCACCGGCCATTACGCACGGGTGCGCCAGGTGCAAGCGGGGCCGGAGGCCGGCAAATTCGAACTGCTCAAAGCGAAGGATGCCAGCAAGGATCAGAGTTACTTTCTGCACCGGCTGAACCAGGCGCAATTGTCGAAGACCTTGTTCCCTCTGGGAGAAATTCCGAAGACGGAAGTGCGAAAAATCGCGGAAAAGATCGGCCTGCCGAACGCGAAGAAAAAAGACTCGACCGGCATCTGCTTCATCGGCGAGCGGCCGTTCCGCGAATTCCTGAACCGTTATCTGTCTTACCGCCCGGGACCGATGATGACACCGGACGGAGACACGGTGGGTGAGCATGTCGGCCTCTCCTTTTATACGCTCGGCCAGCGCAAAGGCATCGGGCTGGGCGGCATGAAAGCGCACCGCAATGCCGACGGCACCAACGACGCCTGGTATGTCGCGCGCAAAGATGTGGAACGCAACATCCTGTACGTAGTGCAGGGCCACGACCACCCGTGGCTGCTGTCTTCGGCTCTCGACGCGAACCAGGCAAGCTGGGTCGCAGGCCATCCGCCATCAGCCGGAATGCTGTCGGCCAAGACACGCTATCGCCAGGCCGATGTCGGCTGCCGCTTTGCCTCCGCAGGCAGTGACGGCTTTTCGCTGAGCTTCGACACGCCCCAATGGGCTGTCACGCCCGGACAGTCGGCAGTGCTCTATCAGGGAGACGTATGCCTCGGCGGCGGCATCATCCATTGCCACACGACACAGGCAACCTGAGCAGCCTTCATTCCCGGCAAACCGCAACCGCCGCCCGGTTCGCAACGGCGGCGCGAAACCAATCCGCAAAACATCACTCTACGATTGATATGCGCGTCAGTGCGCATATGCATGTTTTGAAAAGGAAAGATCATGCTGCCATGATCCGACCAGCGCAGGCTTGATGACGCATCAAGCCATTTTCAGCCACCCCTGCCGAGGTCTTACATGAAGGGCGATCCCGATATCATCAGACTGCTCAATGCGCAGCTCACCAACGAACTCACTGCGACCAATCAGTATTTCCTGCATGCGCGGATGTACAAGCATTGGGGCCTGGAAAAGATTGGAAAAAGGGAATATGACGAATCGATCAGCGAAATGAAGCACGCCGACAAGCTGATTTGCCGCATCCTGATGCTTGAGGGACTGCCTAACCTGCAAGCGCTGCACAAGCTGCTGATCGGCGAATCGGTACCCGAGATGCTGGAATGCGATCTGAAGCTGGAACAGGCGGCGCAGCAGACGTTGAAGGATGGGATCGCCGCCTGCGAGAAGACCGGCGATTATGTGTCGCGCCAGATCTTGCAGGATATTCTCGACGACACCGAAGACCATATCGAGTGGCTCGAAACGCAACTGGACCTGATCAACAAGATCGGTTTGCAGAATTATCTGCAGGCGCAGATGGACGAATAGCGAATCTCCGAAACGAAGCCAGTGACCGCTGACTTGCATCGCAAGTCAGCGGTCACGCCGTAACATGTTATGGCCGAAATGAAAAAAGGGCAGTCGAATTTATCGACTGCCCTTTTTTTCCGTCATCTCCGGAATTACTGCGGTACCGTATCCTTGAACGAAGCGCGCTCGGACAATTTGTCGAACAGCTTGCCCAGATTCGGATATGCATCGCGCCAGTCGATTTCGGGAAACCGGAACGCCAGCCAGCCAAGTGCGCAGCCGACCGCAACGTCAGCCAAGGTGTAATGGTTACCGCTGCAGAAGGAAGTGTCCTTCAAGCCGGCCGACATCGCCTTCAGACCGGCATTGACCTTTTCCATCTGGCGCTTGATCCAGTCCGGACTTTGCTGCGATTCCGGGCGCAGCGTCTTTTCCAGCCTGACCAGCACTGCGGCGTCGAGCACGCCGTCGGCCAGCGCTTCCCAGCATTTGACCTCGGCGCGTTCGCGGCCATTGGCCGGAATCAGCTTGCCGACCGGCGTCAACGTATCGAGATATTCGACAATCACGCGCGAATCGAACATCGCGCCGCCGTCTTCCATGACCAGGCACGGCACTTTGCCGAGAGGATTGGCTTGCTGAATCTTGGTATCGGGCGCCCAGACGTTTTCCAGGACCAGCTCATAGTCGAGCTTCTTTTCCGCCATCACGACGCGGACTTTGCGGACGTAGGGGCTGGCGAGAGAACCGATGAGTTTCATAGATGCGTATAGTATGAAGTGATTCCCATTATAACATTGAGGTTTCTCATGTCAGAGTACGCTGCGGCAGGATTGCGCCGGCTTGTTGTGCGCATGCTTACGTCCGGCCGGGCGGCTGTGATGTCCGGAATGGTGCGGATGGTAGAATGATTGACCGCACTGTTTTTTGCGCACTATTTACCTCATCGTTTTTCTATCATGTCGCTTTCATCCCTCTCCGCCCTTTCCCCGCTGGACGGCCGTTACGCCGCCAAGACCGACAAGTTACGCCCCATTCTGTCCGAAGCCGGCTTCATGCACCATCGCGTGAAAGTGGAAATTGCGTGGCTGCAGGCATTGTCAAATGCCGGATTTGTGGAAATCAAGCCGTTTTCGGCCAGCGCCAACGCACTGCTCGACACACTGGCGGACGAATTCTCCGAAGCGGATGCGCAGCGTATCAAGGAGATTGAAGCCGTTACCAACCATGACGTGAAAGCGGTCGAATACTGGCTGAAGGAAAAGGTGAAGGATGTGCCGGAACTGGTCGCCGCCTCCGAATTCATTCATTTCGCATGCACCTCCGAAGACATCAACAACACCTCGCACGGCATGATGCTGAAAGCCGCGCGCAACAACGTGCTGCTGCCGTCGCTGCAAGCGGTGATCTCCAGGCTCACCGAGATCGCGCACGAAAACGCGGACCTGCCGATGCTGTCGCGCACGCACGGCCAGCCGGCCAGTCCGACCACGCTCGGCAAGGAAATCGCGAACGTGGTTGCGCGCTTGAAGCGCGCCGAGCAGCGCATCGCAGCGGTCGAAATCCTCGGCAAGATGAACGGCGCGGTCGGCAATTACAACGCACACCTGTCCGCCTATCCCGAATTCGACTGGGAGACGTTCTCGAAGAACGTGATCGAACAGCGCCTGGGCCTCACGTTCAATCCGTACACGATCCAGATCGAGCCGCACGACTACATGGCGGAACTGTTCGATGCGATCGCGCGCGCCAATACCATCCTGCTCGATCTGAACCGCGATATCTGGGGCTATATCTCGCTCGGCTACTTCAAGCAGCGCACCAAGGCGGGAGAGATCGGTTCCTCCACGATGCCGCACAAGGTCAACCCGATCGACTTTGAGAATTCCGAAGGCAATCTCGGCCTCGCGAACGCGGTACTGAAACATCTGTCCGAAAAACTGCCGGTATCGCGCTGGCAGCGCGACCTGACCGACTCGACCGTGCTGCGCAATATCGGCGTTGCCTTCGGTTATGCAGTGCTTGCATACGACAGCTGCCTGCGCGGCTTGAACAAGCTGGAAGTCAATCCGGCGCGCCTGGCAGAAGATCTGGATGCGACCTGGGAAGTGCTGGCCGAACCGGTGCAAACCGTGATGCGCCGCTATGGCATCGAAAATCCGTATGAGCAGTTGAAGGAACTCACTCGCGGCAAGGGCATCTCGAAGGAAGCGCTGCGCGAGTTCATCACCGGCCTGTCCATTCCTCAGCAGGCGAAGGATCAATTGCTGGCGATGACGCCGGCCAATTACATCGGACACGCGGCGAAGCTGGCACGCAAGATCTGATGCGCATCTGAACGCCTGTTCAATACCCCGATTTTCTTTTCCTTTTCAACCTGGGGTACCGTAAGGATTCCTTCGTAAATGAGTAACAGTAACAGGCATGATTGGCAAGGAATAACCGACCGCATGGCGAACATCAACGATATAACTTGCATCCAGGGAAATGTCCACGTAATCGTGGACACCTTGCGTACATATATTCACTTATATGAATCGCACTCTTGCGTAATCCTCTGACATATCTGGACAGGCGTGCCATGCCCAATGGTTTCTTGGCTGATCCTCGTCTCAAGACGTGAACGTCAACTTCTTCACACCCTCTTCAGTACCCTGCAAACCGACATCAGCGCCGCGCTGGACGAACAAACCAACCGTCACCACGCCAGGGATGTTATTGATCTGCGCCGCTTCCAGCTCCACCGGATCGACGATCTTCAAGCCTGCCAAATCGCTGGTCACGCAGCCGTTGTCGATCCGCCAGCGGCTTGCCGTCCTTCATGCGCAGGCGCCTCTCACCACCCAATGTCTTCAGCTTGCGCAACCGCAGGGTGAGCCATCGGGATTACCTATCGGAACCGGAAATGCGCCGAGCACGCCAACCAACTTACAACCGTCCGTGGTGATTTCATCAGCGCCATCGATCGGGTGCTAAAAGCTGATCATCTGATCGTAACTGTTCATCTCTTATACCAATCTCCCTTTATAACGTGACAGTGAAATCGATGGATTTTTTCGCCTGGCAAGGGTAAAGCCGGGTTTCGAGCGACATGTCGCTCGCCGGCGTAACGGTATCGGCTTGCAAGCCGATACGCGCCCTGCAAGGGAGAGGAGGAGTCATAGCGAGCTATGGCGACGACGAACAACGCCGCCAGACGGAAAAAGACGCGATTTAACGTCACGTTATAAAGGGGGATTGGTATTAGGCACACAAAGCCATTGAAAATCTCACAATCCACGTAAGTCATTGTTCTATCAAGAATATTTTTGGATAACGGCGAACAGTCAATCCAACCTAATCTGAATGGAATTCGCCGTCAACTGTCAATATTGACAAGGCTTTTCAGGAAACCAATGCGATTTCCTAGTCACCCATGCAATGCTTCAAGCGAGCAAGGCCGATAATTTTTAGGGAGGCCATTGCATTCCATCAACTGCCTGAAAGAAAGGGAATGGCAATGCGACATCCTGAAAATAATGACCAAAGGAAGCGCGGATCTATTCGGATATTCGAGAAATATTCACTTTAAGTTTTTGACCTAATTAGATTTTTATTTCGGCAGTATGAATAAATCCGCGTTTCCTTGAGTGGTGGAATTTTTATCGTAGTTCTCTGGAAATTCTCAAAAAATCTCTTAAGGAAACTAATGAGGCTTCCGCAGCCGCATTGGATTCATAAATGGATGCAAGGTAA
>DASVLY010000533.1:0-6043 GCA_036384635.1 Noviherbaspirillum sp.
CCTGAGGGATATCCTGGAGCGGCTGCCGACACACCCGGCCAGTCGCATCGGCAACTGCTTCCACATCGCTGGCATCCCTCCGTCTAAACTCCGCCGTAGTCTTCAACACGGACGTCCATACGTGATGGCCGGACGCTTACAGTCTTTGTGCCGCCACGTCTTGCTATCGGCATTTTGTGAGGCGCTCTCATTTTTTCGCCGCCCTCGCCACCTGATGTTTTTTCGGATTGCCCAGCTTTTCTTTTTCGCCTTGATCGAGACATAACAAGGTATCTGCGTAAGACATAAACCGGTTGAGATAATCGGGTGAGATATCGCGCATCAATGCCAGTGAGCGCAGCACCAGCATGTGGGAATTGATTGGCCCGGCATTCTTTGGGGCTTGCTCAAGTGCTTGTGCCACCTGTTTGTCAACGCTCAGTTTTGACCAGGTATTTCTGAAATTCCGTATAGTCTTCAGTTCGGAACGCGATTCGGCATTTCTCTCCAAACGCGCATCGGCATTTTCCGGAGAATGTTGCTCAAGTTGCCGCACGAGCGCGTTCAAAGATGCGCATTGTTCGCGAGTTTTCAGTGTGGCGATAAACCGTCGCAATCCTTTGAAATCACCGGCGGCAAAGAGCTGCTGCAGATCGTTGGCCGCATGCGGATATTGCTGCACACTTTGGGCGGTGATTTCCCTGGCATCGCATTGCGCGCGATCAAAGCGTTCTTTAAATGCCGCCAGCGCTTGCGTCAGCTTGGCGTCGAGCATGCGTTTGACGCTTCCCTGATGCTCGATTGCGCGTTTGGCCAGCACTTCAATATAGTGCAAGCGCACGGGGTCAAACCGGTCCGCGCCTGCCGTGCGCAGGGAGGCGATCAGCGCGTCTCTGTGATCCGGCTCATTCATGAAGCGGCATTTATTTTTGCATTGGGGGTTTTCGGCACGGGCGCCATTTCCACCCGCCGGTTTTGCGCACGTGCGGCGTCATCGGTATTGGGCCTGACCGGCTGCTCGGAACCGAAGGCTGCCGCAAATACCATGGAAGACGGCATCCCTTCCTCGATCAAGGTACGGGTGACTGTCAAAGCGCGCTGGGCCGATAATTCCCAATTGTCAGTGAATTGGCCGCCTCGTATGGGCTTGTCATCGGTAAACCCGCTCACCATGAGCAGTTCATCACGCGCCGTCAGATAAGCTCGCAGCGGTGTGATCAGACTATTTAATAGTTGCCGGCCTTCAGGCTGCAACTGATCCGAATTGAGCGCGAACAGCACTTGGCCACTGATGCCGATGCGCCCGTTGTTCAAGGTTATACGCCCCGAAGCCAACGGAACCGCCAGAGCTTTTTCCAGGCTCATGCGGCGCTGCTCTTCGAGCTGGCGCTTTTTCACTTCATCCTGCAGGTGCGATGTCAATTCCATCTGGACGGCCACCACGCCCACCAATATCAGCACAAAAGCGCCCAGCAAGCTTGACATCAAGTCGCCAAAAACAGGCCAGACCGGCGCGGTGTGTTCAACACCTGCGTCAATGTCATCCATTACCTGACCTCTTCGGCAAACATGGCTTGCTTTGCCGGCAGCTGGCGCAGCTCTTCAAGGAATTCTTTTTGCGACGTCATGGAGAGGTCAATGATTTCACGTGCCTGGGCCACGTAATAGGCGAGTTGTTCGTCGCTTCTCGACATGGATTTGTCCATCGAAGCTTCAATGCGCTGCAGGTTTGCGATCAGCTTTTCATTGGCTTCACTGAACGACTGCACAGCGAAACCAAAGGCTTCGGAGAGGCTCGACACCTCGACAGCGCTGCTGGTAACGTGCGCGGCGATGTCGGACAGTTTGGCGGTTTCGGCGGCAACATTGTCTGAAAACGCGCTGGCGGCAGCGTTGAGCGCCGTCGCGGAGGAGGCCACCAGGGAATCGATCACGGAGCGCTGTTCAAGGGAGGCATGATTGATCGCATCGAGCAGTGCGTTGAGCGTTTCCATGATGCGGCTGCGTTCTTCAAGCAGTTCGTTGTCGCGCGCAACACTGCTGGAGATTTGCTGGCGTAATTGCCCAATCACTTCTGCCGCAGCGCGTGGTGCTTCCGAAGCCGTTTGGATGAGGCGTGTGATCGGTTCTTCCAGCGCAGTGCCCAGCGTTGTCAAATGACTTGCCAGCGCAGTTTGCAATTGCCCCAACCGTTCAACCGCTGCATTGCCACGCACAGCTTCTTCATCCTTGAGCGCGCCGAGTTCGGCACGTAACAGGCTGGCCAGTTGATCCATGCGTTCGCGATGCTGTTCCATCCATTGTGCTTCAGACGAGATGCGGGTGCGCATCAGGTCTTCAGCGGAAGTGATCAAACGCGTTGTTTCGGCTAGCGTATTGCCGGCACTGGTCTGCATATGTTCGGTGATGTCTTGCGCGGTCCGGGTCAGGGTGTCGCAGATTTTCTGCTGTTGGGAAAGTGTCTCCGCGCCCGTTTGCTGCAATTCGTGAGTGAGCGCCGCCGCCATTGCTTCCAGCGACTGTGTCCACGCCTGCTGTCGCTGTTTGTCGCGCTCTGCCTGATCGGTCTGCAGGCTGGCGTAAGCCTCGCCGACTTTGGCCACGAAAACGCCTGAACGCTGCTCGAATGTCTCGTTGAAGGCATCGAGTGAGCGGCCCACATCCGCGACGATGCCGGCGCTTGCCTGTTCGTGGCTCTTCAGTGCCGCTGTCCAGGTTTCGGCCACGGTGGTGGCGGTATCGCTGAACCGCGCAGAAAGCCCGTCGAGTTGCGTTTGCACTGTATCGGCCATGCGTTCGTGCATCAACTTCGCTTCACGCGCGATTCCGCTCATTGCAGCCTCGACCACGGGTTTGATACTTTCGCCGGCAACATGCGCGCTTTGGCTCAAGCTTTCGCGCAAGGATTGATCGACTGCGCATGCCAGATCGGTATACACGCCTTTGACATGGCTGTGAAAGTCCTCCTGATTGTTGAGCAAGCGCTGGTTCAACTGTTGGTTCATGCTCTCCATCTGCGTCATCATCGCCTGCAATTTATCGGCTACTGCAGGCAAGGCCTGGGATTGCAACTGCAGCGCCCTGAAGGTTTCCTGACGCTGATGTGTGAGTGAGAAGCGGCGCAATACCGTGGCGATTTTGGTGTCCAGCAGTTGCGCTGTCATCATTCTTTCGCGTCGGCTGAGTGCCGACATCAAGCCCAGCATCGCGGATGCGACCACCCCTGCCACCGAGGTACCAAACGCAAGCCCCAACCCCTTGACCGGCACTGCAAGTGCGGAGCGCATCGCTTCAAGATCGGTCGTTTTTTCCAATGCAAACACTGCGCCTTTGAGCGTGACGACCATTCCCAGAAACGTACCGAGCATCCCCAGCATCACCAACAGTCCGACCAGATACGGCGTGAGGGCGGGGCCGGGCAAGCCGACACGTTCGCCCTCAATGCGCAAGCGCACGGGATTTTGCAGTGAAGGATGCACACTGACCAGCCAGTCACCGAGGTCTGCAAGGTTTTCAGGAATCGCCGCCAGCGCGGCAGCCAGTGTGGATGTCGCTTGGCGAAACTGGCGTAGTTCGAGCGTGCCAAACACATAGGCTGCGCCAATGACAGCCGTCATCGCCAGCGCCAGAAAACTGGAGTCGATAAACCCGACACCCGCCCAAACGACCCCAAGCGCGCCCAGAAAGAAGGCGACTGTAAATAAATGTCTATTCATTGCGTATCTTGTTTGAATGCTTCAATGAGCCCCATCGCCGGTTGCAAGCGAAGCTCCAGTTCAGCCAGCAGTAGCATTTGCATGTCATTGCAAAAGCGCGCCAGCCAACCTCCCGCTTGCGTCCAACCGGCAGGGTTGTCTGCCTGCTGAGTATCAGCAAGCTTCTGCTGATGTTCTTTGAACAATTGCTCAAAACGTTTTCTAAGAAGCACAGGCACCTTCGAGAGCAATTTACTCTCGCGATCGCGCAGTATCTTCTCAAGCGCCGCGTCCAGGTCGGCAAGTTTCCTGAGCCTTGGCGACACCTTCGCAAGCACTTCCCGGACATTGACCCTCAGGGGCTGAATGCTTAATTCCATGTCGCGTTGATGCGCTTCGTAAAACCGGCGATACGGCACGTAAGCCGCAGCGAGGTCCATCGGTAGTTCGAGTCTTGGTTCGGGCAACTTGATGTGTGTTCTGCCCGAGTTGGGTGAGCAACTCTTGATGATTGAATTCGTCAAGAGAGCGTGTATGCGGTCGAATTCGGCACCGGTGGCAGCATGCGCGACGGCTTGCTCATCGTGCTGCATTTTGAGCTGTATTTTTGGCAGGCTTGCAATGCCGTCGTTGTGCACGGCAGACAGGTTGATTGCGTCCGCAAAGTGAATCCACTCGCCCAGTTTTTCTGCAAATGCATTCCCGGGATCGACAGCATCTGCGATGGCCAGGTCAGCGAGGCATCGGATGAGTTTCGAGCTGTGGAAATTTGTACGCGGTAATACTCGCGTCATAGGCAGGTGCAATCAAAGTCGAAAAAGCAGGGGGGATTAGTAGTTCACGCCGCTATCCGCATGAACACTCGTTTTGCTCTTGCTCTAGCGAATCTGAGCCACGTTCGGCGACCATTTCATGGCAGAAATGAATCGGCAATTATATCGTGGGGGAGTAGGGAACTCAAACGAGCGGGTTGAAGCCGGTCAACATCAGGTTCTGAACTACGAACGGCTACACGACAGGGGCTGGATCGCATCGAGCGCACGCTGTTTATTCTCGACTGGCTGCAAAACGTGGAATTGCGCTGGCGTGTCCATTCCCACGATGCCGGTCTGGAGCTGATCAGCGACACGCCAGATGCGGCCGGCATCGCGCGAGTAAAAGTAACCGGCGAGTCCGTACGGTGTATCGTTCGCGAGTATATCGACACCGAAGGTCTTTTCATGGACCGGTATGGTCGTCGTAATCAGCCTATTGTCGTGCCGCAGTATGTGCGAGCCTAATGCGGTGCTGTCAGCTGGCACATTACCGACTTCCGGTGTGATGGGATGGGTACCTTGTCAGGCTGAATGGCGATCAGTGCCATTGCCTATTCGAACACGCCTCTCTCGCAAACAGAACTTGCCCGCCTGCTAGGCGTGGAAGATGCCACGATGATCAGCATGATCGATCGCTTGGTGAAGGCCGAACTTGTTCCCCAAAAATTGATTGGCGCAGCATCCGTTGCGGATCGGATTGCCGATGGAAGTTATCGTGGATACCAGCAATACGAGCGGCCCCATGCTGGGTGTGTCTATGCCAAGCCGCTCCCATCTACTCAACTCAGGCATTGAATCAGCCGATCGAAGATGCGGAGTCTGCGGCCGATGCGGTGATTTCCAAGAATTCCGTGAAAGGTTAAAGTTTCTTTGCATCTTGATCATCGAGGGCACAGATTTACATTAGGCGTTAAGCAAAAATAACTTGAACACTTCGGGTGGATTTTCTGTCGAAGAACCATGGGCGACATGGCAACGATAGAAGCCAAATATCAAGCGCTGTCGGAGCGACTGGATGAATCCATGTTGCGCATATGGGCGGCAGCGGAGGCCCGCAGTCTTGGGCGCGGCGGCGTCAGTTTTATCGCCCAAGCGACGGGCCTGTCGCGCACGACGATCCACGCGGGCCTGTCTGAACTGAGGGGATCGGCGCCATCGGCTGACAGGCGCGACGGCCCTCCACGGGTCCGGACGGCGGGAGGCGGGCGAAAGAAGCTGATCGACAAGGACGCCAGTTTGTTGAGCGATCTCGATGCCTTGGTGGAGCCGACAACGCGGGGTGATCCGATGTCGCCCCTGCGCTGGACCTGCAAGAGCACCTATCGACTGGTGGAAGAGCTCAAGCGGCGGGGGCGCACAGTCAGTCAGCGAACCATCTGCGATCTGCTGGGTCGGCAGGGTTTCAGCTTGCAATCGACGCGCAAGACCCGCGAAGGTGAGCGGCATGAGGATCGCGACGCCCAGTTCAATCATATCGCCCGCACGGTAGCCGATTTTCAGGCAGGCGGCAGGCGACCCGGTCATTTCGGTCGACACCAAGAAGAAGGAACTGAT
>DASVLY010000534.1:0-3430 GCA_036384635.1 Noviherbaspirillum sp.
CCTGAGGGATATCCTGGAGCGGCTGCCGACACACCCGGCCAGTCGCATCGGCAACTGCTTCCACATCGCTGGCATCCCTCCGTCTAAACTCCGCCGTAGTCTTCAACACGGACGTCCATACGTGATGGCCGGACGCTTACACTGGTTCCACAAGCAGGGCAATGTGTTGAATGCACTACCGGCATCGCAGCAGGCCAGAGCGAAGGCAGCCATGCAAAACATCTTCATGGCGGCGACAAGAGGCGATGTATTGGGAGCGTTCGAGAAATTCGCTGCGACCTATGATGGCCCGGATCTACGGAAAAATGGATCAAAGATGCACAACCGGAGGCTTGCAATAAGGCCGTGGCGATGTTCCCATTACAAACAAATCGACAGACACAAAAGTGCATTTGAAACAAATTGCGACGGCACGGAAACACCATTAAATCTAGCGTGCTGAAAACGGCCTACCCAGGCCGTTTTCCGTTTTTAAACAGCGTGGCGCTTATGTACCTTAAAGCTGAAACGTGTCTTTATCATGTCGTTGATCTGCTTTGCATTGTTTTGCGGTCAAACGTGTGCGGTAACTTGACCCAAAGTTCTGACGGCACCAGCCGGTCTAACAACGTTTTCATCAATTTATGATTCTTGGTTTTAATAGATGAACCGATTGTAAGACCAAATATCACTCACAGTTGTCCGAAATATACCGGCAAAAAACTATCATTTCAATAACTGCATCATCCCCATTCAGCCCATAAATAAAAAACGCGTAAGCCTTGAATATCAAGTACTTACGCGTTATTCTTTGGCGGAGAGGGGGTCCGCTGCATCGAACTCCAACGAGTTCCGGTTAGTTCCGAAAATCCGTTTATCTATGCGGGTTCCGAGCCGTTTTATATTCCAAGAAATTCTCTTGACTTCCAGCAAAATCCGGCCCAATCTCATGGGCAGAAACATGGGCAACTGGAAGGAAACATGGCTCAACGGACACTTAACCGGCTATCGGTAACGGGCATCAAGAATTTGGACAAGCGCGGCTACTATGCCGACGGCGGCGGATTGTATTTCCGTGTCAGTGAGTTCGACACGAAATCTTGGGCCTTCCGTTTTACCTACGCCGGCAAAGCACGTGAAATGGGACTTGGTCCGTTCCCAGACGTGTCCCTCAAGGAAGCCCGGGAACGCGCAGCCGAAGCGCGCAAACTGCTTCGCGATGGTGTCGATCCAATCGATCAGCGGCAGGCTGCGAAGAGCGCACTAGCCGCCGCACGGGCATCCGCCCTGACCTTCGAGCAATGCGCCACGGCTTTCATTGCCGCCAAAGAGCCTGAGTGGAAAAACGCCAAGCATGCCGCACAATGGCGCAGCACGCTTGAAACATACGCCTATCCGACGATAGGCGGCATCTTGGTGCGTGACGTGGCCTTGCCTCATGTGCTGCAAATACTTGAGCCGATTTGGACCACAAAGACTGAAACAGCAACACGCTTGCGCGGACGCATCGAAAAGGTTCTGGACTTCGCCACGTCGAAGGGCTACCGCACTGGCGACAATCCGTCACGCTGGCGCGGTCACTTGGATAACTTGCTGCCCACGCCCGGCAAGGTTGCCAAGGTCGAGCATCATGCCGCCCTTCCCTATCTCGAAATCGGCTCCTTTATGGCCGATCTGCGCAAGCAAGCAGGTATGGGAGCGCGTGCGCTGGAATTCGCCATCCTGACAGCAGCACGATCAGGCGAGGTGCGCGGCGCGACGTGGGAAGAGATCGATTTAGGCGGCGCAGTATGGACGATTCCAGCGGGACGGATGAAGGCAGGCAAGGAACACCGCGTGCCGCTTTCTGATGCTGCCGTGACCCTGCTAAAGGCCCTGCCGCGCATCGACGACAGCCCTCTATTATTCCCCAATACCAAGGGCACAGAACTATCTGACATGACCTTGACGGCTGTATTGCGCCGGATGAATCGACCGATTACCGCGCACGGCTTTCGGTCAACCTTCAGGGATTGGGCCGGCGAGACGACCGCATACCCGCGTGAGGTCATTGAGCATGCCCTTGCGCACCAGTTAAAAGACAAAGCGGAGGCTGCCTATGCACGCGGCACGCTATTCGACAAGCGCCGCCGGCTAATGGACGACTGGGCGAGATATTGCAATACCGTCGCATCTGCTGGAACTGTGACGCCGATCAACGGCAAGGCAGCGGCCTAGCAATCGATTTTCCTGAAGATGCTCATTATTTTTTCTGAGCATCTTCAGGGTTTGATGAGCATCTTCAGTGGGCTTAGGGGCTTTTGCTACTGCTATTCCTGCTATTCAATGGCATCAAATTCTAAAAAGCCCCTCCCCCCTCACTGACAAAACTGACAAAAGGGGGTTGCTATCGGCATCATTAATGCCATTGAGAAATAATATTGAAATGCGAAACGCTACGCTATACAATGAATCATGATTAAAACATTCCAGCACAAAGGCTTACAAGCGTTTTTTGAAACGGGGAGCAAGGCAGGCATCCAACCGCATCATGCGTCACGCCTGAGCCGCCAATTGGCGCGGTTGGACGTTGCAAAAGGGCCGGATGATATGAATGTACCCGGATGGAAGCTGCATCTCCTGGTTGGCGACCTAGCCGGGCATTACTCGGTAACGGTCAATGGCAATTGGCGCATAACGTTCGCATTTGAACAGGGCGATGCACTATTGGTTGATTATCAAGATTATCACTAGGAAAGAACATGAGCCGTATATACAACCCGCCGCATCCTGGCGAGACTTTGAGGGAGGATGTATTGCCTGCCTTGGGACTGAGCGTAACAGAGGCCGCTGAACAACTGAACGTGACCCGCGCCGCTCTATCGAGAGTGCTTAATTGCCGTGCTGCGATTTCGCCGGAAATGGCGCTAAGACTGGAGGGCTGGCTAGGCGTCGAAAATGGAGGCCGCGCCGATCTGTGGATGGCGCAGCAAGCCGCCTATGATCTTTGGAAGGCTAGAAAGGCTGGTGCGCCAAAAGTGAAGCGTGCCAGCGTAACACACGGATCAACCGCCGCCTGACGGATTCAGGCAAAGAGATGGCCGCCGGGGTAGTTCAGACCCCGACGACCGAACCAAAACAAACTAAACAGGAGTTTGAAATGGCAAGCGATTATACACAACCCGAAGAAAACCCTTCCGAGACGACAGAAAACCACACGGAAAGGCCAATCGATCAACTCGCCACGGCGATGTCACCCGAACCTGCAAGCGAAGCCAATCCGTTGTTGATCGACTTCCCGCGCTTTCTCGCCAACGAGATTACCGACGCAGAGATGCGCACCCCGATCAACCGGGCACATGCTGCATTCAACGGCATCCGTACCCTCGGCAAAATCTTGCGTGCAAACGAGGTAGAAAGGCAGGCGAATCAAGGGGAATGGTCGCTGCCTGCCTCCGATCAGGAGGCGTTA
>DASVLY010000535.1:0-3561 GCA_036384635.1 Noviherbaspirillum sp.
TGTGATGGCGCCGGTTTTGACGAGCGTCGCAACAGGATAGGAAGCATTGGTGCGGGGCGAGCGCCAGGTGCGTTGGGCAATGAAGTGCACCTGATCCGACGAAAACTGCGTGGTGCGTCCGAAACGGTCGCGCAGCGCGGCATGCGCCCATAACTTGGCCCCGTTCTTGCCGCGTATCTGGAACGCCATCAGCGCTGAGCCGTCATCCAGGTTCGCGCCGACCCAGTCCCATCCGGCTGCATCGGGATCGAGCACCGTGGTCGACCATTCGTGGTCCAGCCAGGCGATGCCGGTAACTGCAAGCGGCTTGCCGCTGCGCACGACGCTGCCGGCCACCTGCAGTTGCGGTTCGCTGTAGTAGTAGCTCGCTTGCGCGGGTTTCGGGCCTTTGCGCGAAAAGCCGTTATCGCCTTGCAGCATCGGCGGTTGCGAGGCGGTGAACGACAGCTCCAGCGTGAATTCGCGAGCGGCGACGTGCGCCCGATAGCGGCCATTCGTATCGCGCATGAAGCGCCAGTCATCCAGTCCGACATCGGTGTTGCCTTGTTGGGCAAACGCAAGCCCGAAGCCTTCACGCGCAATCTTTTGATCATGCAGCAGTTTGCCGACCTGCGGGTCCGACAGCGCGGCATGCGCGACGATCAATTGTTTCGGCGCGAAGCGGCTCGGGTTCGCGCTGTCGTGATCGGTGGCGGTGCGAAAGAAGGTGATCTGAAAGCCGAGCGGTTTTTGATCGGGCGTTTGCAGCCAGCCGGTGACGTACCACCATTCGATGCGAAAGTCCGGGTGCGCGCCGAAGTCGCGCGGGAAGGCGAGGGGACGGCCGGGCGTGACATCGGAAAAACGCGGAGGCGCGGCGAATGCCGATGCGATGAGGAGGCAGCAGATGCCTGCGATCGACAGCAGCCTGTCGATGAAATGGGTTCTGAACATATGCGTCATCACCAATCCTCCCTGACCGCACGCACCGCGTCGCCCGACACCGCATATCGGCCCGCTGCCAGCGCCGTCAGCGCAGCCGCCGTCAGCAGCGCCAGTGCCAGCGCCGTCAGTGCGCGCCAGGGCACATGCAGTTGCATGGTCCAGTGAAACGATTGCGGATTGACCACGAACACGAGGATCAGACTGATTGCGCCTCCGAGCGCAAAGCCGGTTGCGATCCCGAGCAGCGTCAGCAAGGCACCTTCACCGGCCAGCATCGCCAGAATCTGCCGCCGTGTGACACCGACATGGCGCAGCATGCCAAACTCTTTCGCTCGCGCCAAGGTCTGCGCGGAAAAGGTCGTCGCTACGCCGAACAGGCCGATGACGATCGCCACGAACTCCAGCAAATACGTGACCGCAAAACTGCGGTCGAAAATCTTCAGGCTCACCGCGCGGATTTCTCCCGGCTCGGCGAATTCCAGCGCGGCGCCGAACGGCAGGCGGCGCAATGCGGCAACCGCCTGTTCAACGCTCGTGCCCGGCTGCAGCCACAGCGCCGCATCGTTGACATCGAGGTCCCTTGTCGCAGCCCGGTAATCGGCAAGGCGCATCTGTATCGCGCCCGACTGCCGCGCATAATCGCGCCATACGCCGGCCACGATGCAGTCGAGCGGCTTGCCGGTCAGCGGCAGTTGCACCCGCATGCCGACGCGATAGCCGTACAGGTCAACCATCGCCTCCGATACCCAGACCGGGGTGACGCCGTGCGGAATACGGCCGGGGGCGAGCGTGGCGCCGACGACAGGCAATATCCTGCCCGGATCGGCCGCATCGATCGAACGTGCAATCAATGCAACCGGCGGACGTGCGGGATCGAGCGTCAGTTGCGACACGCGCTGGAACGCAGCGTGCGCAATGCCCGGCACACCGCGAATCGCGTCTTGTTCCGCCGTGCGCAGCGCGCCGGTATTGCCGGCGGCGGCAGGCCGCACATACAAATCCGCCGGCAGCAGATGCGACAGCCAGTCGTCGAGCGAGACCCGGAAGCTCGTCACCATGATTGCCATCGCCACCATTAGGCTGAAACTCGACAGCACGCCGCCAAGCGCGATCGATGCCTGGTTCGGCGCATTGGCCAGCCGAGCCGCAACGAGCATGGGGAGGGGGCGGTCGGTTTGTCTGGACAAAGCCGAGAACAAGAATGCGGACAGCGGCGGCATCAGCGCGATACCGCCGACCAGCAGCAACGCTGCCGCCGCATAGCCGGACACAGGCAGACCAAACAAGGGCGGCGCTTGCGTCAGCACGCCGGCACAGGCGATGCACGCAAGCGCCGGCCAGTGCGAGGAGAGCGTCGACAACGCCACATCCTCGCTGCCGGCCTTGAGCGCCTGCGCGGGCTTTGCGCGTGCCGCTTCCCAGGCCGGGCTGGCGCAGCCAAGCAACGCAACGGCGGTGCCCATCGAAAAAAACACCGCAGCGGCCAGCGGCGAGAATTGCGCGCTTGGCCGTACGCCCGGAAAGTAGCCGCCGCCGAGATCGCCGCCGAACAAATGCAAGACCGCCGCCGCCATCGCGTAGCCCAGCGCCAGTCCCAGCAATGATCCGGCTACGCCCAGCACTGCGCCTTCCAGAAGTATCTGCAGCAGCAACTGCCGGCGCGTGAAACCGGTCACGCGCAGCAATGCGAGTTCGCTGCGGCGGCGGCTCACCGACAATGCCTGCGTCGAAAAGACCAGAAAGGCGCCGGTGAACAACGCGACCAACGCCAGCACGTTCAGGTTCACGCGATAGGCCCGCGACATGTTCGCGGTGCGTGCTTCCTGGTCTTGCGGCTCGGTCAGCACACAGCAGTCCCGCAGCTCCGCTGCGAGCGCGTCCTTGAACCGCTCACGGTCGACCCCTTCGATCAATTTCAGGTCGATGTGTGACAACTGCCCGATGCGGCCGAAGCGCCACTGCGCCGCACCGATGTCCATCACCGCGATACGTTGGCCGGCGCGTGCGCGTGCCACGCTGCCGGCCACGCGCAGCGCGAGCTGCTGCGTGCCGGAACGCAGCAACAGGTTGTCTCCCTGTTTCACTTGCAGCCATTCCATCGCCGCCGGGGACAGGAACACCGCGTCATCGGCAAGCATGTCGCCAGGGTTGTCTTCGGCAGGGATGCCGATCAGATCGGGAGCAATGCGCGAGGCGCGGAACACGTCGATGCCGAGCAGTTTCAGCGCGCCGTCGCGTCCGGGTACGGCTGCGTCCAGCTCCAGCACCGGGCTGGCCAGCGCCACACCTGCATGCTGCGCCAGGCGCGCATACAACGATTCGTCGATAAAGCCTTGCGTGCCGCGCACCTGCAGATCGGACTGTCCCGACAGGCTTTTGACGGCGGCGGAAAATTCGTTGAAGGCGGCGGCATTGATCAGGTGGATTGCAAAGCCGAGCGCCACACCCAACGCGATGGCGGCGGTTGCGACGAACGTGCGCAGCGGGTGCGCCCGCCATTCGCCCAGCATCAGCCAGCGGTTCAGGCGCAGGCGGGAGAGGGGATGCGTCATGCGTGGCGAGCCGGATATGCCGGTTGCAGACCGTCCTTGGTCAGCATCAACGCACGATCCGCCGTCGCTGCCGCGGCGGGGGAAT
>DASVLY010000536.1:0-4172 GCA_036384635.1 Noviherbaspirillum sp.
GAACCGGGCCAAGGCTTCGCCGCTCGACTATACGCTGCTGTCGGAACTGAACACGCGGCCGCGCACTACCTATGCGGCGCTGGTGCTGAATCCCGACCGCGACCTGGAGGCTCCATGAATCCGGCCTCGCCTCAACCGCCCGTCTCCAAGGATATCGGCGTATTGCGCGCCGGCTGGGGCTACGCAAGCGTCACCGACAAGATCGCCAACCTGGTGCTCACGCGCCCGGTGCGCTGGCCGTGGCTCTCCGCTTTCCTGTTCACCTTCGCCGGCACGCTCGTCTTCTTCGGCGCAATCGCTTACCTGTTTGCGGCCGGCGTCGGCATCTGGGGTGTGAACATTCCTGTGGCGTGGGGTTTTGCCATCGGCAATTTCGTCTGGTGGATCGGCATCGGCCATGCGGGCACGTTCATCTCCGCCTTCCTGCTGCTGTTGCGGCAGAAGTGGCGCACTTCGATCAACCGCTTCGCCGAGGCGATGACGCTGTTCGCGGCGGGCATTGCGGGGCTGTTTCCGATCCTGCACCTGGGACGGCCGTGGTTCTTTTACTGGCTGATCCCGTATCCGGACGTGATGAACGTGTGGCCGCAATGGCGCAGCCCGCTGGTGTGGGACATTTTCGCGATCGGCACCTACCTGATCGTGTCGCTCCTGTTCTGGTATGTCGGGCTGATTCCCGACCTCGGTACGCTGCGCGACCGCGCCTGCGCCTCGGGCAGGCGCTTTGCGACGTTCGCATACGGCTTGCTGGCGCTCGGCTGGCGCGGCGAGGCGCGGCACTGGGCGCGCTACGAGAGCGTCTATCTGCTGCTGGCAGGACTGGCGACGCCGCTGGTGATCTCGGTGCATTCGGTGGTGTCGCTCGATTTCGCCATCGGCAATACGCCCGGCTATCACTCGACCATTTTTCCGCCGTATTTCGTGGCCGGCGCTTTGTTCTCCGGCTTTGCGATGGTGCTGACGCTGGCGATCCCGTTGCGCCATTTCTTCGGCCTGCAGGACTTCATCACCCGGCGTCATCTTGCCAATGCGGCGAAGGTGATGCTGGCGACCAGCCTGATCGTTGCCTACGGTTATGCGGCGGAGATTTTCACCGCCTTCTACAGCGGCGACGAGTACGAGCAGTACATGACGCTCAACCGCTGGACCGGTCCGTATGCGCCGGTGTACTGGGCGATGATGTTCTGCAACGTCGCGGTGCCGCAACTGCTGTGGTGGCGTCGCATCCGGCATGGCGTGCCGGCGCTTTTCATCCTCAGCCTGGTGGTCAATGTCGGCATGTGGATGGAACGCTTTCTGATCGTGGTCTCCAGCCTGCACCGCGATTTCATGCCGTCGGCCTGGGGACTGTTTGTTCCCACGGTGTGGGACTGGGTTCATCTGCTCGGATCGATTGCATTTTTCGTCTTCCTGTTCCTGCTGTTCATCCGCTTTCTGCCCGCGATCTCGATTGCCGAAATGCGCGAGCTGGTGCATGAAAGCGCGGAGGAAAAATCGTGAGCGGCAAAATTTACGGACTGATCGCCGAATTCCGCACCGGCGACGCCTTGCTGCAGGCGGCCAGGCGTGCGCGGGAAGACGGCTATCGCGATCTGGAGGCGTATGCGCCTTACCCGGTCGAGGGTCTTGCCGAGGCGGTAGGATTCAAGGGCAGCAGAATGCCGCTGATGACGCTTCTGGGCGGCATCGCGGGCGGCCTCGGCGGCTATTTCCTGCAATGGTATTCGGCGGCGATCGATTATCCGATCAATGTCGGCGGCCGGCCGCTGCACAGTTGGCCATCCTTCATCCCGCCGACTTTCGAGCTGACCATTCTGGGCGCGGCGCTGGCCGCCGTGTTCGGGATGCTGGCGGCGAACGGCCTGCCGCGCCTTCGTCATCCGGTATTCAACGCGCCGGACTTCGAGCAGGCCACGCGCAACCGCTTCTTCCTGTGCTTGCCGGCGCGCGATCCGCGCTTCGACGAACGGCGCAGCAAGACCTTTCTGCAGGCGCTGCAGCCGCTGTCTGTGGCCGAGGCGCCGGCATGAAGAGGGCGGCATACCTGTTGTGTATCTGCTGTCTGGCCGCATGCGAAAAGGCGAAGCAGGACATGTACGACCAGCCGAAGTACAAGCCGTTTGCGCGCAGCGAACTGTTCGAGGACGGCAATTCGTCGCGCCCGCTGCCGGAAAACAGCGTGCCGTACTCGAACGGGCCGTTTGCCGGCACGTCGAGCGGACGCATCGGCACGGAGCACGCAGGCGACGAGATCGCCGCGGCGAATGCGCAAACCAATCCGTACCCGGTCACGCTGCAACTGCTAAGGCGCGGGAAGGAGCGCTACGAGATTTACTGCATGCCATGCCACAGCCCGGTCGGCGACGGCGACGGACTGGTGGCGCGGCTCGGCTTCCCGCATCCGCCGTCCTATCATACGGAGCGCCTGCGGATGGCTCCCGACCGGCACTTCTTCGATGTGATAAGCAGAGGCTACGGCATCATGTATCCGTATGCGGACCGCATCGCGCCGCCGGACCGCTGGGCGATCGTGGCCTATATCCGCGCGTTGCAAGTGAGCCAGAACGCCGATGCGAAAAGCCTGCCGCCGGACATGCGCGAGCAGCTTGATGCGGCGGACAGAGGAGGGGCGCGATGAACAGGCGCTTCGTCCGGGTTGTCTCGCTCGTCGCGCTGGCGCTTCTGTTCGTCGTTGCGTGGCGTAGCGGGCGCGCGGCATTTCCGGCTGCCTGGCTGGCCGCATGGTGGTTCTGCGCCGGGCTCATCATGGGCGGGCTGGCGAACGTCTGGATACACAATCTGACGGGCGGAAAATGGGGGGAAGCAATCCGCACTCCCTTGCTCGACCTGTCGCGCTGCATGTGGCTGTGGGCCTTGCTGTTCCTGCCGCTGCTGTTCGGGATGCGGGAGTTGTATCCCTGGGCGGCGCATGCCGCAGCCGGCCCGCAGCGCTGGCAGGGGGAACTGCCGGCCGCAAGCGCGGGTTTCAAGAGCGTGTGGCTGACGCCGTGGTACTTCGTCGCGCGCAGCCTGTGCTATCTGGGAATCTGGACGCTGCTTGCGCATCTGAGCCGGCGGCCCGCGCTGGTCCGCTCGCCGCGCTTTTCCGCCGCCGCATTGATCGTCTATGGCGTGACGGTCAGCCTGGCGGCGCTGGACTGGATCATGTCGCTGATGCCGCTCTGGTATTCCAGCGTATTCGGGCTGCTGGCCGGTACCGGGCAGATGCTGGGCGGAATGGCGCTGGCGGTGCTGCTGGCCACACGTTCGCGTCCCGAACCGCCGGCCATCGTGTTTCGCGACCTCGGCAATCTGCTGCTGATGTACGTCATGACCTGGGCCTACCTGGCATTCACGCAATTTCTGATCATCTGGGCGGAAAACCTGCCGCATGAAATCGCCTGGTACATCCCGCGCATGCACGGCGGCTGGCTGGTTGTCGCATGGCTTCTGGCGCTGTTTCATTTCTTCGTCCCCTTGCTGATCCTGCTGCTGCGCAATGCCAAGGAAGCGCCGCGCGTGCTCGGCTGGCTGGCCGCCGGCTTGCTCGCCTTTCATCTGCTCGACGTGTGGTGGATGGTCTTGCCGTCGCTCGATGCCGGCTGGAGGCAATGGCTATGGACGGCGCCGCTGGCCTGCATCGTGCTCGGTACGGTTGCATGGATGCTGTTGAGCGGGCCGTATGCGCTGCGGCTGGACAGCGGACTCGCGCAGGAGGTGCGTCATGGCTGAAAGGGCTGAAAGCGGGCAGGCGCAGCCATCCTCGACCGGCCTGCATGTGCGCGGCGTGTTGTGGGGCGGCATTGCAATCGCTGGCTGCACCGTGCTGGCGGCGGTTGTGTCGTATCTGCTGTGGCAGCGGTGGAATACGCCGCCCGTTCCGGAGCCGCAGACATTGCCCGCGCTGGCGAACCCGCTGCTGCAAAGCGCCCCCCAGCCGGAACGCGCGCAGTACTTCGCCGAAAAAAATCGCTTGCTTGAATCCTGGGAATGGATAGACCGGCAACGCGGCATTGCGCGCATCCCGGTGGAACAGGCGATGCGGATCATTGCCGAACGCCATCGCAACACGCTTGCCGCGCCAACGGAGCCAATGGAATCGCGATGATGCGCCGCCTGTTCCTCGTCTTCCTGCTGCCTGCGGCATTTGCTTATGCGCAGCCGGCCGCGCC
>DASVLY010000537.1:0-2022 GCA_036384635.1 Noviherbaspirillum sp.
CGCCGGTGACGGCCAGATCGATGATCTGATGCCGCTCCATGCCGAAGACCACGCGGCGGAACAGCGGAGCCGTTGCGTTATAGAGGTGAACGATCGCCCGGCGCGTGCCCTCAAGCGCTTCGAAGGTGCGGACAATAAGATCTTTACGGGATTGGGTAAGCACCTGAATCGTTACGTCGTCGGGAATCCGATCTTCTTCGATCAGCGCACGGACAAAGTCGAATTCGGTCTGTGACGCCGATGGAAAGGCGATCTCAATTTCCTTGAAGCCTACGGCGAGCAGCATGTCGTAAAAGCGTAGCTTGCGTTCCACATCCATCGGATCGGCAAGCGCTTGATTGCCGTCGCGCAGATCGGTGGACAACCAGCGGGGCGCTTTCGTGAGCCGGTTGGACGGCCACCTGCGGTCCTGCAGCTCGATGGGAGAGACGAAAGGGCGGTATTTGATTTCAGGATTGGTCAACATGGCGTGATCCATTGCGATGCGTTTTGTGAAGGATTCGACACGGCCATTACGATCGCCGGGAAGCCGTCAGGCCCGACGATCGCCGGTAAGTCGCAACACGTCGCAAACCGTTAAACAGGCAAACGCATGGGCCGCGCGTCCAACGGCCACGCCGAGCGCCGCAGGATACGGCTCTTCGATGCAGTCAATAAGGCGGTTGCGGTCGGTCACCTGGCGAAAACTCTCTGCTGTTAGATGGCCTACCGTAGTTAGCGCGAAGCTGATATTCTAACGCCGGATGATCATCGATCGTCGCAAAAGGATCAGTTTTGAAAAGCGGCATAAACATTACCAACGAGATCGCCGTCATCACCCACGACGAAAACCGCTTTTCGGGGCCGAGGCACAGTCACGAAGAGGCTCAGCTTCTATATGCCGTCAGCGGGGTTGTATCGATCAGGACGGATCGGGGCACCTGGGTCGTTCCGCCAAGCCGGGCGGTCTGGCTACCGCCCAAGCTGGCGCACGAAACGTCGAGCCATGCAGGCGTGCAGTTCAGGTCACTTCTGATTGACACAAGCGAAATAGGGGGGCTTCCCGACGAATGCCTTGTGGTGACGATCACCCCTCTTTTGCGGGAATTGATTCTGAAACTTGCCGAGCTTGCTGAGAAGCCACAAAGTCGGGAGCAAGCGGACGCCGTCGTCAGGCTGCTTCTGATGGAACTTTCCTTTCAGCCAGCGCAGCCGCTCAACCTGCCGATACCGAAGCATTCCGGCTTGGCGCAAATGTGCGAGCAGTTCCGTACCAATTTGGCGGAAAATCTCTCCATCGAAGATGCGGCGACCAGGCTTCACATGAGCAGAGCCACCTTTATGCGGACATTCAGGCGTGAAACCGGCATGAGTTTCGGGCAATGGCGCCAACAGGCCCGGATGCTCGATGCCTTGACGATGCTGGCAGAAGGCAGAAGCGTCCTCGATGTCGCCCTTGAGTGTGGCTACAATAGCCCAAGCGCCTTTTCTGCCGTGTTTCGCCGATCACTCGGGTGCCCGCCCAGCACTTATTTTTAAGCCAGCCCGGATTCTGGTCATCACCTCGTTTAGCGCATCGACTGCGCGTTTGCATGCCAGACGATCAAGCCTCCGCAATTCAGTTGCAGTCAATCCCGCATGAGGCTGAATTCGGCTTGTCGCGCTGATCCGTCCACCCCTGTGCAATCCGCATCGCCACCGCCGGTCAACAACTTGAACGCCGTAACGGGGCCGCCAAACCCGCGAGGTTAAACCGACAGACCGAACGGTTGCTGAGCGACGAGATGCACGACTTCCGCTCCCCGCGGAATCCAGCCATTGATCACGTCCATAGGATATTGCAGGTTCCAGCAGCGCCTCGTCACAGAGGCTCATGGAAAGCCCACAAACCATGGGAGGAAAACTGTGTCCAACAGAGACGACAATGAGCCGCCGCCCAAAGAACGCCCCGTCGGCCCCCGTGTTTTCGTTATCCTGCTTGCCGCAGGGCGTTCCAGTCGCATGGGAGAGACAGGTGCATCCAAGTTGCTTGCGGAATTTGGC
>DASVLY010000538.1:0-5033 GCA_036384635.1 Noviherbaspirillum sp.
GATGTCGCGCATCGGCTCCGAATCCGACCGCATCTGCGTATTCCTGTCGCTGCACCTGCTCGACTTCGCCACCGACGTGCTGATGATCGTGATGACGGCGGCGATCCTGGTGTCGATCAATCCGTGGCTGGCGCTGGTCACACTGCTGCCGCTGCCCTTCATTGCATGGATGATCCACGTGGTGCGCGACAAGCTGCGGCACGGCTTTGAAAAAATCGACCGCATCTGGTCGGAAGTCACCAACGTGCTGGCCGACACCATCCCCGGCATTCGCGTGGTGAAGGCGTTTGCGCAGGAACAGCGCGAAGCGGCGCGCTTCCGCGAAGCGAACCGGCACAACCTGACGGTCAACGATCGCGTGAACAAGGTGTGGTCGCTGTTCTCGCCGACGGTGACGCTCCTGACCGAAATCGGCCTCCTGGTAGTCTGGGGTGTCGGCATCTGGCAGGTCGCGCATGGACAGATCACGGTCGGCGTACTGACCGCCTTCATCGCCTACATCAGCCGTTTCTACACGCGGCTCGATTCGATGAGCCGTATCGTGTCCGTCACGCAAAAAGCAGCGGCGGGCGCAAAGCGGATTTTCGACATCCTCGATCACGTATCGAACGTGCCGGAAACCGCCAACCCGGTGCCGCTAGCGCATGTGCAAGGGCAGATCGAATTGCGCAACGTCGGTTTCCGCTACGGCAATCGCGCGGTGATCCGAGGCGTCGACCTGACCATACAGCCGGGTGAAATGATCGGCCTGGTCGGCCACAGCGGCTCCGGCAAGAGCACGCTGGTGAACCTGATCTGCCGCTTCTACGATGTGTCGGAAGGTGCGATCAAGGTCGACGGCACCGATGTGCGCTCGTTCGCGGTATCGGACTACCGCCGCAACATCGGCCTGGTGCTGCAGGAACCCTTCCTGTTTTTCGGCACCATCGCCGAGAACATTGCATATGGCAAGCCGGATGCGACGCGCGAGGAAATCGTTGCCGCCGCCCGCGCCGCGCATGCGCATGAATTCATCCTGCGCCTGCCGCACGGCTACGATTCGCTGGTCGGCGAACGCGGGCAGACGCTGTCCGGCGGCGAACGCCAGCGCATCTCGATTGCCCGCGCACTGCTGATCGATCCGCACATCCTGATCCTCGACGAAGCAACCTCGTCAGTCGATACCACGACGGAAAGGGAAATTCAGAAGGCGCTGGACAACCTGGTGCGCGGTCGCACCACAATCGCCATCGCGCACCGGCTGTCAACGCTGCGCCGCGCCAGCCGCCTGGTGGTGCTGGATCGCGGCCAGATCGTCGAAGTCGGCGGGCATGAGGAATTGCTGGCGCGCAAAGGCCATTACTACCAATTGCACCAGGCGCAGGCGCGGCTGGCGGAGAACGAAGCCGTTATCGGCGAAGAGCAGGCACAGGAGGCTGCAGCATGAAAAACGCCAAGTTGACGCGCAATGCGTTCGGCCGCCTGGTATTCACCACTGCCGACGGCAAGGTGCATGAGGGCGTGGTGCCGGTGCGCGCTTTCCCGATCGCCGCGCCGGACCAGGGGCTGGCCTTGGTCGATGCGGACGGGCACGAACTGGCGTGGATCGAATCGCTTGCATCGGTGCCGGCTGATGCGCGCAAGCTGCTGGAAGAAGAACTGGCAAGCCGCGAATTCCTGCCCCGGATTCGCCGCATCATTCACGTATCGAGCTTTGCGACGCCCAGCACCTGGGATGTCGAAACCGATCGTGGCGACACCCGTTTTGTGCTTAAAGGCGAAGAAGACATCCGGCGCATTGCGCATTCCACGCTGCTGATCGCGGATAGTCATGGGATACAGTTTCTGATCAAGGATTTGCAGGCATTGGATAAGGCGAGCCGTAAGTTGCTTGATCGGTTCTTGTAGCGCATATGCACATACACTGTAAAAATCGTAGAACACTCAATCTATCCAGGCCGATGCCTTTGATCAGACCGTGCGCATTGCCACTGAACTGCAGCCGCACCAGCTCGATCTGGTGAGAAATCCCTCCCCCTGCATGTCATCGGCGGATCATACAGAAACGGAACATTTTTCCCGACGGAAACCACTTATAGCGAGGAAGCGGGCTGTTGCATCCACTACCTCCTGTCCGTTGCTTGTGTTCGACTTTCCCTCATGTGACATGATATGAATACTACTGGCCTTTTAACCCGTCTGCGTCTGCCTCCTCGGGACTCTGGTGAACTGATGACTGCGCCAACGCTGGCCTCCTGCGGCGGCAATCCTGATCGTTATGTCAAAGCGATGGAACGGCACTTTCGCGGCAACATGATCAAACTACATGCTCATATGGAGCAACAGCCCATAGAGCTGCAAAAAGCCTTCATCAAAACGTTCATTGATGACAGCGAAGCATTACGTGACTTCCTGGACATCAGGAATCCAGACGGAGTCCGCAAGAAATACTTGTCATCAGGATCTTCAACGCCCCATATTCCTGATGTCGAAACGCCTGTCGCACTGGCACTGGCCGCCACGCACTCAACCAAAGGCACGCGCGTGTTGCGCTCGCTGGTGCGTCTGGGCGAGGCACTGAAAGCACATCCGCCGGGCCATCAAGCTGCCCAGGACTATCAACAGCGCGTTGAGATTGCGTTTTGTCAATTATTGCAAGGACTTCACCAGCTACCGTCGAAAGCCGCACAGCAAAAAGCAGTAGAACTCATCGAGAAGCACTGCCCTCTACTGAATCCCGATGCACAGTCAGAAATTGCCTCCTTGGCGCGCAATGCCATGGGAAGTCGAGGCATCAGCGATGAACTAAAAACCCGTCTGCAAAAATTGAGTGAATCGAGAGGAACGGCCGGGCGCGGGGATCTGCTGAAAATGGATGGATCGACTCAACCGGAGCACGCCGATAACAGAGGAAAGGCGAATTTTGCTGCGGTTCTGAAGAACTCGGCCGTTGTCTCCCCGCAGAGCAAGACCGCAAATCCGGCCAATAGCCTCGATACGCCGATCAAGCTGAAAACTTATACGGGCTACGGTGCAGTGCGGATCCAATGTACCGACTATGCCAAGCAGGCTGCGGAACTGCTGATTGACAGGAATGGCGAACTGGACGGATCTCATATCTCCAGGATGCTGGACCAATTAAAAACCGACAAGATCCTGCCTGCCGAGCACCGGCGCCATCTCATACGGACCCTGGACAAGCTGAAGCAGGGAGGCGAACTCGCCAGCACGATCAACAGCATTTGCCAGGACAAACCGCTGAAAGGAGGGGCGGCTGACGTGGTTCGGGGAACACTGGATCTGCCCCTTGAGCATGCGCCGACCAAGGAGGATGCGCGTAAGGCGGTCGTGATGTCGCTGCTTGGATATCTTCGCCAGGACAAAGTAGGTTCCTGTTTTGCCACAGCCGAAGCGATTTGCTTGCTTGACAGCTCACCCGAAGCGGTGGCCAGGGATATGAAAGAATTACTGGAAGATCACAAGCTCACCTTTCAGCAAGACGGCGTCCTTGTTGAAGCCCCATTGAACCTGCATATCTATGAACAGGACGAAATGACATTGAGGGCGGACGGCACGTATACCTTTAGCTCGAATGGACTCTGGTCAAAGCATCATAAATTAGTAGACAGCCCCGGCATGCAGGCGGCGCTGAATGCACTCGGCATTCCGGAAAATGAACGACACGCCGCGATTACCGGCGCGCTGTCGCAAATGGGCTATACAGGTCGCGACTTCATACCGCTTAATGGGAACTGCAAGAAAATTATTGAACATCTTGCACGCACTACACCTGGCACTACAGATCCGGACAAGAAATTGGCCTCTGCTCTCCGCGCTTTTAATGGAAAACAGGATGTGGGCCTGCTGCGAGCCTGGGAATATACGCTGGCGACATCTACGCAGATGCAGGGGGCTACGACTTGGAATCCGTTGCAGACGACTCTGCACAAGGTCATCGGCGCAGTCTTCTTTAATGGTCAGGGAGAGATTCCTGGCAGACCGGAACTTCAATCTCCTGCGCGAAAAAGCGTTGCCATCCAAGCACAGCTGTGCGCCGATCCTCGTTTCAAACAGATCAATCCTTTGCAGATCAGCCAGCATCTGTTTAATGAAATTGGAGCACTATTCGAAAAGCGATTCGTTCAGCAGTACGACATGAATATCAATCTCAAGAAAGCTCTCATATTCGATGGCGTAAGCAAATATGGCGGATTCACTCTGTATGAAAAAATACCGGCTGACAACCCTTCACAATGGAAGCGCATCGACAACGCCGATGCATTTCAGGAAGCAATGGCGCGTTTGGCAAAAGACGCTTCCGAGACGGCGCGCACTCATGTCGACGGCATGCCTGGCGATCCTGATGCCAAGCGGGAGGCGCTGCGTCTGATTGCCGATCATGTCATGGCAAGCATCCAGGACAAGACATTTATTGAGCACGCTGTACTGCAGATGAATCCGGACGCCGCCAATCAGCCATTGAGCAATGTAAATCAAGCCAAGTACACTCCATGGCAACTGGCTCAAGGGGGTTTTCCAGACACCATAATAAAAAGGTACGGTGGGGAACTTGTTCATTACGAAAATGTTTTTGCGACAACAAGCCAAAACATAGCTGATGTCTCCCTGTCCGGTGCTACCCAGTCAGCAGCGGATGACATGATGCCCCTCGTGAATTTTTTCTGTGAGGGATTGACTAAAATGGCACCGGAACTTCAAGCAAAGGCCCAGAAGTCTCCAGACGGTTTCAAGATCCCTGTCCTAAATAATGTCCATGCGTTTTCATTGATGCCGATGGAAATGAAGGAACTCTGGACGAACAGTCCTGTGACGCCGGAACAGTGGATTGACGACAATCTGAAAAAACCCGCGATGCAGTGGCTCAAATCGGCAAAGGTGTTGACCGACAAAATCCCGGCCAAGATCATTGCCGACACAAACTGGGTAACTCCTGATGGCCGTTCCAGGTATCTTGGGATATTGTATAACCCGTTCACACACAAAGTGGAAGCAAAAATAATGAATCCAGATGGCACTGGCAGACAGTGTATTAA
>DASVLY010000539.1:0-1828 GCA_036384635.1 Noviherbaspirillum sp.
AGTGCCTCGTATGCGTCATCCCGCAGTGTTTCCGCCAGAGCCTTCGATTCTTCCAGGCCAAGTATCGATACATAGGTCGGCTTGTTGTCCGCCGCATCCTTGCCGGCCGTCTTGCCCAGCGTGGCCGAATCGGCTGTCGCATCGAGCACATCGTCCACCACCTGGAACGCGAGGCCGACCGCGCCCGCATAGGCGTCCAGCGCCGCCGTTTCGGCGTCGCTCGGTTGCTTGCCGCTCCATGCGCCCAGCAGCACCGATGCGCGCAGCAATGCGCCGGTCTTCAACCGATGCATGCGTTCCAGCTCGGAAAGCGACAGCGCCACGCCAACGCTCTCCAGATCGATCGCCTGGCCGCCACACATGCCGGCCGAGCCGGCTGCGCCCGCGAGCAGGCGCACCATCGTCAGCTTGCGAGCCGGATCGGCATCGCCCTCGGACAGCACCAGGAACGCCTGCGCCTGCAATGCATCGCCGACCAGAAGCGCGGTCGCCTCATCGTATTTGACATGCACGGTGGGTTTGCCGCGCCTTAGCGCATCATCGTCCATGCAGGGCATGTCGTCATGCACCAGCGAATATGCATGGATCATTTCCACTGCGGCTGCGGCGCGCGCCAGCATGCCGGCGTCTGCATCGAACAAATCGCCCGCGGCAAACACCAGAAGCGGCCGCACTCGCTTGCCGCCATCGAGCGCCGCATAGCGCATCGCCGCATGCAGACGTGCAGGCACTTGCGCATCCGGCGGAAGGAAGATTGCGAGTGCATCTTCCATCGTCGACTGGACGCCCTTCATCCAGTCGTTAAACGTCAGAGAATCAGTCATTCTTCCGCCCCGGTCCCGGTGTCGGCGGCAAACGGTTTGAGCATGTCGCCCTCCAGCACCTTGACCTGACTATCTACCTTGTCGAGTTGCCCGGCGCAGAATTTGACCAATTCAGAGCCGCGCTTGTACGCGGCCACCGACGCTTCCAGCGGCAGTTCCCCTGCTTCCATCTGGGCGACCAGTTGCTCCAGCTCGGCCATCGCCTGCTCGAACGATTCAGGCTGCCCGGCGGGCGTGGCTTTCTTTGACATAATGAACAGAATTGAAGTGTAGCCCGGTATTTTAGAACAAACCACCTCATCGGGTTGGAGACGGGCAAGGCCGAATACGCGCGCCAGCCGGTTCAGCTGGCCGAATCGTCGCCATTATTCCACCCTGACGGCAAAAAAGCAGGCGCTCACTTCCTTTATCGCCCCCACCAGGCACGCAGCAGGTTTGACGAAAATCGAAGCAAACAGTGAAAACCGCCCTCAACCTGCGTCTTTTCACCTGGATCGACTAAAGTGCAAGCATCGGTGCAATTGTCTGAGGTATAATTTCCAGTTCTGTCCAAAATTTCCGTTTCATCTTATTTGAATACAGGTTTTTGCGGATTCTTTCTCTCTTAGGTTGGTGCAAATTAATTTGGGGGTGGGGATGTCCGATCTGGCTCATATTGCCAAGCTCGCGCGATCCAACGCGCAGCTTCCGGTCAATGTCTATTTCGACGACGCGCTGTTGCAGCAGGAAATCAAACAACTTTTTCATCAAGGACCACGCTACGTCGGACATGAACTGATGGTACCCGGCGTCGGCGATTACGCCACGCTGGCCTCCGAAAACGAAGGCCGCATGCTGGTGCGCAATGCGCAGGGCATCGAACTTCTGTCGAACGTCTGCCGCGATCGCCAGGCGAAAATGTTCGATGGCCGCGGCAATGCCAGCAATATCGTCTGTCCGCTGCATCGCTGGACCTACGATCTGAAGGGCGAGCTGATCGGAGCGCCGCATTTTGTCGATACGCC
>DASVLY010000540.1:0-6223 GCA_036384635.1 Noviherbaspirillum sp.
CTGACCGATGCCGGTTATGCCGCTGTCGGGCGCACACGGCCGGTGTCGAGCGCCACTGAAATGCCTGCTGCGGCCAAGCCGTCCCGCACCCGGGACGACAGCAAGCAAGCCTTGATGATCGGCATGCTGAAACGGCCGGAAGGCGCCACGCTCGCGCAAATTGTCGAGGCTACCGGATGGCAGTCTCATACCGTGCGTGGCGCGATTTCCGGCGCACTCAAGAAAAAGCTTGGCTTGGCGGTCGAATCAACCAAGGCCGACGGCGCGGAGCGCGTTTACAAAATAGGTGCTTGATCAATTCGAAAGCGATGTGTCGCATCAGAGAGAAAACTGATGCGACGATCAAGAATTGACTTGATGTATTTTTCGATTGAAGCGTTCATACACTCGTCGCCACACACATTGAAAGGAGCCCGCGATGACTGCCATGACTATCACGATTGAACGCACCCCTAAACAAATCCGATTCAACGGCGTGCCGCTCGATGTCGAAGAACTCGGCATCGAACTGTGCTTCACACGCAAGCCGGTCACGTTGAACGAGGTTTGGGGTGGCGAGCCACCATGCCGTGTCCTTATTACCGAAACCCGCGACATGACGCCGGCCGAATTCGATATCTTCGCCGCTTGCCTGTCGACCTCCTACGGTTGGTTGAACGGCAAGGGTGGTTATGTCGGAGAAGCCAGGCTATGCATCGAAGTGCGCGCGCCAGGCCGTCCGCTTTTGTATGTAGACCCGTCAGGCTGCGATTACGCCCGTCACGTCGCCCGCCTCGGATGAGCGTCCTGGCCCCGCAGCCTGCGGGGCCAGTGTATTGAATTCACCGCCGTCGCTTTCGCGGACGGCTTTGTTCCCCGTATAGTCCTGCCAGCGCTGGACAATCACATCGGCATACTTCGGATCGAGTTCGATCAGCCGCGCACGGCGATTGGCTTTTTCGCAGGCGATCAAGGTTGTGCCAGAACCACCAAAACAATCCAGCACCACGTCGCGCGTTTTGCTTGAGTTCCTGATTGCGCGCTCGGCCAGTTCGACCGGCTTCATGGTCGGATGCAGATCGTTGACGCGCGGCTTGTTGTAGAACCACACATCGGCTTGATCACGGTCGCCGCACCAGTAGTGATCGACACCCTGTTTCCATCCGTACAGAATCGGTTCGTACTGGCGCTGGTAATCGGCGCGGCCGAGCGTAAAGGTGTTCTTCGCCCAGATGATGAAGGTCGACCATTTACCGCCAGCCTCGATCCATGCGTGCTGCAAGGTGTGCAGCTCGGAAGAACTCATGCAGACGTAGCATGCGCCCTTGGTCACCGTCAGGAGGTTGACGCAGGCGTCGTACAGAAAATCGTAGAAGCCCTCACCGAGCGCATCGTTCAGGATGCGGCGGTCCTTACCACGTGCTTTGTCCTTGGCCGCGTTGCCGTAATCAACGTTGTACGGTGGGTCGGTGAAGCACATGTCCGCCAATTCGCCGCCGAGCACTTTCTCGACATCGGCCAGCACCGTTGAATCGCCGCACAGCAGGCGGTGATTGCCCAGTAGCCATACGTCGCCCGGACGGCTCACCGGTTGCGCTGGTGCCTCGGGCACCGCATCGTCATCGGTCAAGCCGCCGTTCGCTTCTTCGCCGCCGTCGAGCAGCTTGTCGATCTCATCGGCATCGAAGCCGGTCAGGTCGAGGTCGTACTCGGCGAGCTGGAGTTCCTCCAGTTCAATCCGCAGCAGCGCATCATCCCATCCGGCGTTTTCCGCGATCCGGTTATCGGCCAGAATGTAGGCGCGCTTTTGCATCGGTGTCAGATGCGACAGCTCGATCACCGGCACTTCCATGAGTCCCAGCTTACGCGCCGCCATCAACCGGCCGTGGCCGGCGATCACGCCGCGCTCGCCATCGACCAGGATCGGATTGGTCCAGCCGAATTCGACGATGGAAGCGGCGATTTGCGCGATCTGTTCATCGGAGTGCGTGCGGGCATTGCGCGCGTAAGGCACGAGCGCATCCACCGGCACTTGCCGGATTTCTGTAATCATCGAGTGGACTTTGGTTAGGTGCGAACCTGCCGCGAACCGCGAACCCGGTTCGCAGGCCAGGCGCTAGCGAAATGCCGCGCTGTTGCCCCCCGCATGGCGATTTGGGCAGGAAGGACCCAAAAAAATGTCGCGATGCAACGTGGTGTCGCACCGCGAAAAACGCGGCATAGGAAATAGGAAGGGAGCGGTTCGCATTGGATGGTAAGCGCAGAGAAAAAATGGGACGCGGAAAAAACAAAAGCCACCGCGAAGGTGGCTTTGCCGTGATCACATTTGTGTTGCGACGATAGCAGAAATCATAGCAAAAATCGGCTGATATGTTGCACGCCAAAATTGAACCGAAACCCGCATTATTCCTCACGTTTCCGCGAAATTTTTCTGCTTCATGAAATGTCATGTAACTTCCATTCTTCTCTATGGCGGGCGTAAATGCCAAGTGAATCAGTTCGTTTTAAAGTTTTCTTTAATGTGCGTGGAGGTATTAAAGAATTCTTTAATACACGAGCAAGGTTTTAAAGAGCATTTGTTTCTGCAGGCACATTCAGGTGATTCGCTATCTTGTCCAGCGCACGCTGCCAGCGTCGCCAGGCGGTGGTGCGTTCACATCCGAAGCGCTTGCCGATGTCCACCCACTCGACACCCGCCGCACGCATCCAGACCAGATGGCGCTCATCGACCGTCAGCGGGATTACCCACTTCATCGTCTCCACCATGCGGTCGATCGCCTCCGGACTGGGCGGGAATGGTTTGTACCCTTTGTCGCGTGCCAGTTGTTCCCACTGTTGCCGCACGATCACGGGCCACACGTTGAAGTAGCCTTGCACGCGCACGGGCGGCAAGCGGCGTACCGTGTCGATCGCTTCCTCGAAGCGCGCGGCGATGGCGTCATTGGTCCAGGTCGTCATGCTGTTTCCTCCTCTTGCGCGATAGCCCAATGCAGCAGTGCCAAGGCATCGGCTTCGTTGTCGTCGGTGGGGGCAAAGCCGCGCTTGACCATTGCTGCGATCATGTCGTCCTTGCCGGCATTGCCTTTGCCGGTCGCGTGTTTCTTGATCGTGCCAACCGGCACACCCTGATACGGAATGTTGTGGTGCTCGCACCAGGCGGTCAGGTGCGCCATGAAACCGCCGTAAGCGTGAGCTGCATCGACGCCGGCATGGCGGCGGACCTCTTCGAAATGGACGAGATCGATGCCATCGACGGATTGCTTGATGTCGCTGAGCCAACGCTTGAAACGCAGAAAGCGCATGCCGCCGCCTTCGAAGCGCTGCGGTTGGAACGATTGCGTACCGCTGGTGATGCCACTGGTGCGTGCGCGAACGGCCCAGCCAGTCGTTGTGCCCAGGTCAAGCGCGAGGATTGTGAGTTTAGCCACGGGCGTTCCTTTTCAGGTGGGTTGGAGGGATCACGAGGTGATCGCCACGCACTGGCTTTCTGGGTGCCCTGTGCTGTTCGCAGCGCCGGTTGACATGACGAATCGACAGGCTCGACGTGAACGTGAAGGCTGCGCCACAGGTGGGGCAATGGCTTTCCCAGCACAGGACTGTGGTCATCTGTCCGTCCTGCCTGCGGTGTGGACGATGCGCGGTCAAGGTGTAACGTTGGCCATCGATCATCAGGACCGTGCCGATGGCTGGCAACGATGTGAACTTGATCGGTTTCATCATTGCACTCCCATCCGGTCTCCGGTTTTTACCCCGGATCGAAGAGAGTGATACCCGCGCAAGCGGGGTATCACTCTCTCCCCCTTTAGGGGGAGGTGAAGACTTGGATTCTGGAACGGGCTGTAAACCCGCATGGATACTGGGGGTGTTCCAGAATCCGCAGAATCCAACGCAGAATCCGCTGGATTTTGGAATTTGCCGTAAGTGTTTGATTTGATTGAATTCGAGTGTCCAGCCAGAATCCAGAATCCGTGGATTCTGAAATGCGCTGGATTCTGGAATGGGGCGGTTTCATACGTAGGAATGATCATCTTCGTGGTCCTCTTCTTCGTCTTGGTAAATCCAAACATCGGGGTTTTCGACTGGCAGCACTGCGCCGCTTTGCCGGCATTTGTAGTGGGTGGGAAGCACAGGGACGAGGGCTTGGAGCAGCTCGCCGGTCTCCGGATCGGGATCGCCTTTCGGACGCAGCAATGCCATGTCCTCGACGCACAGGTAGCCGAACTTGCTGCGCGTCGGCATCGGCAGCCCGTAATCGCGCGGATTCTGGAAGAACTTCACGTAACCCTTGGTGGCGAGCACACCAATGCGCTCGGCAACCGTGGAACGGCCACCGAGGCCAGCCTGGTTCTCGAAGCTTTCCGCGAACTGCGTGACGGTGTAGGCGCGGCCCCGCTGCGCTTCGTCGAACAGCATTTGCAGGATCACGTCATGCTTGCGGCGACGCTCGGCATCCAGCTTGTCGCCGTAGTCCTGCTTGACCAGGCGCTCCGAGTGCGGATCGAGTTCGCGCCAGATCCCGCCGCTCTTGTCGACATACTTGGTCGGGATGCCTGGGCCATTGCGCAGCTCGTAGATAAGCTGCCGCGTGGTTCTGCTTTCGTCAGGACGAAACAGCAGCATGCCGGTCGTGTAATAGCCACGCAGACTGCCGGCGCCGGCGAGTGCCTGGAATGGGTCTTCCTCGAACTGCCGCTTCGAGAGTTTCTTCGTGTGATGGGCGAGCACGATGCCTGCTTCCGGGTTGACCGCGTCGCGCAGCCGCTCGACCCGCTGCGACAGGAAGTACAGCATCGCGTTGTTGTCATTCTCTCCGCCACCTTTGCCAGCATCCTCTCCACCATCGAAGACATTGCGGATCGGATCGATGGCGATGATGTCGGGTTTTTCGCCGTCGAATGCGCCGGCAATGGCAGGAATGATCTGCTGCAAACCGTGGTCGTCCAGCACCAGGCGCAGTTGCGATGTCGCGACCAGATTGCGGCGTGCATCGAGCATCCGCGATGCCGGCAAGCGGATGTCGCGCATCCGTTCGCGCAGGTAGTGGTACTGCACCTCGGCTTGCAGGTAGAACACGCGCAACGGTCGTGCCGGACGCATGCCAAGGAAGGCGGCGCCCGCCGCCATATGTGCGAGCCAGGACAGCAGGAAATCACTCTTGCCAACCTTCGGCGCACCGCCGAACACCAGCATGCCGGCTGGCGTGAGCACGCGCGGACTGACGATGTCGGGCGGGATGGGGCTGTCGTCGTCCAGCATCGCGCCCAGCGAGAATACGGGCAGCGTTGCCGGCGCGGCCTTGATTGTCGCACGCGGGCCATCTGCGATGAATGCCTTGCAGTCGAAGCCTTCGGTCACCGCATCGGCCGCATCCCACTTTTCAGGTTTGGATTCCGGCGGCAGCAGGATCATTACCGACAACGCGCCAGCGGAGGCAATTGCTTGCGCCGCGGCTTCGGCATACTCCCAGCCCGGCAAATCCTTGTCCGGCCAGTTCAACACATGCTTGCCGCGCAATGGCGACCAGTCGGTCTTGTCGACCGGCGCCTTCGCGCCATTCATCGCAGTCGTCGCGCAGATGCCTTCGTCGATCAGCACCTGCGCGCATTTCTCGCCTTCGGCCAGCAAGACAGTCGATGCCTTGATCACGGCGGGCAGGTTGTACAGCGGACGCGGGTCGGGCGCACGGTATGCGCGCGCACGCACATCCCACGGCCGGAATTCCTTGCCGGTCGGCGGATCATAGCGGTAGACGCAAGCTATCAGCTCGCCGTTGGCCGAGGTGTAGTTCCACTTCGCGGTGTGTGGTCCGAGTTCATCGATGGCCGGCCGACGCAGATCACGTTGTGGGGTGGTGCTGGCCGGATGGATGCCAAGCCATTGCTGGACCTCGGCCGCGATGGTGGGAAATTCCATCTTGGCCGAATAACCGCGCACGCGCGCCCACAGATCGAACAGATCGCCGCCCTCACCGGTGGCGAAATCCTTCCACAGTCCGGCGTGTTGACCATCCAGTTCCACCACCAGGCTCTTGCCCGGATTGCCGTCGATGTCGCCGACATAGAATTTCCCGGCGCGAATGCGGCCTTGTGGCAGCAAGTAATGCAGCACCGCTTCGATACGCGCGAGCAAACCTTGCCGTAGTGTGGCGGTTTCGGCACGGCGTGCGTCCGGATTCCGCTGCTCGGCGGCGTTGTTGAAATTGAGCCAGGCGTGAGAGGAGGTCGTGGTTCCATTCATGCCGTTT
>DASVLY010000541.1:0-5551 GCA_036384635.1 Noviherbaspirillum sp.
AACCGAACCCAATGAAGGATGTTATGGTGATTCGGATTGACGATGAAACCTACCGTCGGCGACTGCGGGAGGACTGTCGGCAACCTCAAAGAATTTGCTTGGCTCTCGACGGCTCTCGTTACCGGCCGCAGCGGTGATCACTGCAGCCTGGGAGAAAGCGCCGCTGGCTTTGACGAATGCCGCCAGTTTTTCGAAAAGCAGAACATTCTTGCGGTAATCTTCCAGTGCGATCGAAACCGCCACTTCTTCAGGTATTCCCTGGGCCGTCAAGTCTTTCACATGCCCCGGAAAATCTATGCCAAGCGACATGGAAATAACATTGGCGCCATTATCGATCGCCCATTGAATGGCATCGCAGATGTGGCCGCTCGAACCGCCATTCTTACCGAGCACCTTGCCGATCAGCGCTTTCTTGACGCCCGGCGCCACGCCGATGCGCACGCCGTTTATGCTGCGCCCGAAAATCGTGCCGGCGCAATGCGTGCCGAGACCGATTTCATCGCCGTTTCCTTCTCCGGTAAAGTCTTTCTGTATGAGGTTGGCGCCGTTGAATGCCGGATGAGTCGCATCGATTCCCGTGTCAAGCACCGCAACTACGATGCCGTCACCGGTAAATGGAGAGGTGTCCGCGCCGATCGCTTGCACACCCCAGGTCACGCCTTGCGCGGCAGGCTGTACTCTCTCGTCGGGAGCGGTGTCATGAGGCGCGATCAGCTTCATGCGCATGATCGGCGCAATGGCGGCGACCTCTTCGTCGCGGCTTCGCTCCGCCAATTCTTCCTTCTTGAAATCATTAGAGATGTCGAGGGGGAGGCCGTTTAACTTTGTGTTCGGGCAAGCCCTCGACGAAGTCATTGATCTTCATCTCACCGTTGCCGATTTTTCTGGCGATCATCAGCATTTCATAAATCGCCGCCGGGCATGTGGAGATAATCTGAATCATGTCCTGCAGGCCCGCTTCGATGCGTTGCGCAATCTCGATTTCACGTTTGCGCGTGAGTAGTTTTGCCGAACCCATCCGGTTCATGTACAGCCGCAATGGATCGGTCGTGCGGATAGCTTCCGCGCTGCCGGCAGACAATGCAGCATCGACCGCCGCTTCGGCTTCTTCGTCGCCGGGGACGGCAGCGGCGTTGTCGGACCATAACAAGGTTTCGGCATCCGCCGTCTGTTCATAGACCGGAATGCCCAGTTCCGTCAGGCTGGAAATCAAGCCTTCGAGTGCCTCCGTTCCGGACATATTTTCCGGTAAATGATCGATGATTTCCGCCTGCGTCAGATAACCGCGCTCCTTGCCCAACGCCAGCAATGCCCTGAATTTTTCGCGGAGGTATTCGTGTTCATGCGATGCTGCCGCGGAATCGCTGCCAAGAGCTGAACGGGATTTTTCCGCGGCGGATAAAGATTTTGTAGTCACTGCTTCAGGTTCAGACAGATAGCTGATAAAACATTAGACATGCTTGCAATATAGGGATGAACCCGGAAAACTCCAGGTAGATATTCCTGAGGGAGGGCCGCATCAAACAACGGGCTGCGTGAAGCACGTCCTGAAACAGCAGGTGGGGGTCAGCAGAGGAGATTTTATTCAGCGATGCGCGTCGCTTCAGCATGCAGAGGTGACCGATGAAACAGGGGATAAGTGGCTCATGTAACGGCATAGTTCCATATTGACCACATTCGGCACGGGAGCGAATTGAATTTGATGTACAGCGAGAGGAAAGAAAATGGTCTGAAAACAAGATTCATGGCGGAACTAATTGCCGGTTTGGAAGTCTTGTTAGACAACACCACCGCGTGTTCTTTTTCCGTTCAGTTTGCAGGAGTTAACCTTGATTCGAATCACCGCCTTATCGTTGCTGTCACTACCGTTCGTCTTAAGTGCCTGTGGTGGCGGCGGCGATGAGCAGACATCAGTAGCAGCAAATGCTTCCGACAGTACAAGCTTGCCCAGTTTTGCTTTCCGTCTTGCGCCGAGGCCGGGGACATCGCCAAGTCCCACACCATCAACGAGTCCGACATCATCAACGAGTCCGACATCATCAACGAGTCCGACACCATCAACGAGTCCGACACCATCAACGAGTGCCACGCTTCCTGCAGAAAAAACCTGTGCGTTATCCAACTTCCAGCAGGAAATGCTCAATCGCATCAATCAGGCGCGCGCCGTCAGCCGTAGTTGCGGCGGCACCTTCTATCCCGCGGTTGCGGCGATGACCTGGAACAGCAAACTGTTCGATGCCAGCGCCGCCCATGCGCTTGACATGGCGAGCAACAACTATTTTTCCCATAACAGTCTGGACGGCCGCACCTTCAGCCAGCGCATTACGGCGGCCGGTTATGCATGGGCCTCTGTCGGCGAAAACATCGCAGCCGGCTACCCCAGTATTGAACAAGTGATGAATGGATGGCTGCAAAGCCCCGGGCACTGCGCCAACATCATGAACGGCACCTACACTGAAGTCGGTGTCGCCTGCGGGAAGAACGACGCGTCGACATACAAGACCTACTGGGTAATGGATCTGGGGCGGCCACAATCCTGACAGAGAGCAGCCGATCGTAATCCATGTCTTTCCCTTGGCCGCCGGACAGCATTGACCTCGCTCATATCGGTGCACTTGTCTTTACCTATGATGAATGCGGGCGTGATGAGCGTGTTACGCCATTTACGCTTTGTTGAGAATTTTCAATATGGAGGCCGATATGGCTAATTTGACCCGTTACGATCCTTTCAGGGAAATGATGCGGCTCGACCCGTTCCGCAATATGGATGATTTCATGAGGGAGTTTTCCATGATGCCTACGCTACGTGGGTTGGAAACTGAACCGCGCATCCGCGTCGATGTGGCGGAAACAGATCAGGCCTACCAGATCAAGGCTGACATCCCGGGCGTAAAGAAGGACGACGTCAAGGTGTCGATCGATGGCAACGTCATCTCCATCCGGGCCGAAGTGAAGGAGGAGCAAGAAGAGAAGGCGGCTGGAAGCGTGGTGCGCAGCGAGCGTCATTACGGCGAGATGTATCGCAGCTTTACCCTGCCGCAGGATGTGGACGAAGAGAAGGCGGAAGCGAAGTATCAGGACGGCGTGCTCAGTCTGACCCTGCCGAAGAAAACGGGCGGGGCGAGCAAGCAGATCACTATCCAGTAACGGCAACGCAGTGACAGGCGGCCGGTGCGCCTGCTTTTATGCGCGCATTGGCCGGCATGTACAGCGATGTCTTGTCCGATGTATGGATGTCGGAAAAATTTGTTATTGCATGAGTGTAAAGGCGGCAGCTTCCTGCTGTATCAGGGGGCGCGCAGCCCCCGGGAACAGTTCATCGCACCCTCTAACAGGCTGTTGAAAAACTACTGCGCGGGCCGATCCCGGGGTCTGCGGTGCTCTGCGTGCCACTCGTACGCGTGCGCTCCTCGACCCCAGGCTCGGCCCGCTCGCCACGTTTTTCAACAGCCTGCTAATCAGACAGTTTGCCGTCCTGTCCCTCAAAGACCCGGCGCGAATCGGCAATATTGTCCAGGTGCGTTTCCGCCCATGAGAGCATTGCGCCGGCCGGGTCCGCCAAGGTCTGCCCAAGCGGGGTCAGTGAGTAAATGACCCGCAGCGGCACGGTCTCATATACCGTACGGGAAACCAGCCCGTCCTGCTCCAGGTTGCGCAGCGTCAGGGCCAGCATGCGTTGGGAAATCCCCGCGATGCTGCGCCTGAGTTCGTTGAAGCGCAGGGGGCCGTCCTTCAGGTTGCCGATGACATACAAGGTCCACTTGTCGCTGATACGGCAAAGCACGTCGAGTACCCCGATGCCTGCCTCGGCGCCGGACGATTTATGGAAATGAATGCTGCTCATCGCGTAATCCGCAGGATCTCTGCCGCCAGTGTGGCGAAGCAGGGTTGCAGGTCTGCCGCAGTGGTGGCGTGGCAGTAAACGCCGGTCGGTTGTTTGGCGCCGGCGGCTTTGCAGCGCGGCAGGGCGTCAGTGGTGTTAGCCATGCACTTGAGCAGGTTTTCCCCGGTATCGTCGGGGGCCGAATCGGGGGCGGTTACCTGCTGCAGCAGCGGACCGAGGCCGAGCGTAAAGACATGGATGCCTTCGGCGCGTGCTTTGGCGGCCATCGCTTCCACTACGTTCTTCGATGCACGGTTGATGTTCATCCAGGTCGCTGCCGGCGTGCTGGTGTCGTTCGTCACGACGCGCGGCGTGTTGGTTACGATGGGGATTTCCTGTTCGTTCGGATTATGGGCGTTATACCACTTCGGCAAACTATGCGCGCCAAGGCTGGCCGAGAGGAGTGGGGAGAAGCGATTGCTCTGGTAGCACGGGCTCGCGGCGGGCTGTGTCTGACGGTTCTGGTCCCACAAGCCGGCAGGGAGGCCGGGCACAGGCTCGTCGCCGGTGCTGATTGCTCCTGACGATGTGCAGCCCAAGGCGGGATTCAGCTTGAAGTAGGAGGCCAGCGTGTTCGGAGTGCCGTCGGAGAAGAACACGATCACGCGCAGCGTCGAGCGGTCGGGGACGGCGATGCGGTTCAACTGGTCCCTGGCGTGCCAGAAGCCTTCTGCGGAGTTGGTGAGACCGCCGAAATGGAATGCATTGATGTCGGACGCCATCCGTTGCCGGTCGAAGCCCCTGGCTCGTCCGGTCTTGATCGGCACGTCGACTTCAGCGCCGTTGGAAAAGTGAATGAGCGAGATGCGGTCGGTGGTGGTGCTGAACCGATCGAGGAAGGCGCTGGCCTGCTTCTTTACTTCCGCTGTGACTGGCGCCATTGAACCGGAGGTGTCCATCACGAACGCCATGTCGAGATCCTTCCGGATAGTCTGGGAGGAGGCGCTGATGTCCAGCAGGTTGAAGCCCATCACTCCCATGAACATGACGGGAATGGTGGCGCGGGCGGCAACGTCGACGGTAATGCTGCCCGGCTGCGGATTGTCGAAGCCGACGCTGGTTGCGTGCGTGACCTGGGACGAGCCGAGATAATCCTTGGGATAGTTGGCGGCAAAGAACTTGTCTGCAGCCGCGATCGCCGCTGCGCGCTGCTCGTCCCGGGTCAGTCCCAGCGAAACCGCACGTGCTCCGGCAAGGGCTGCGGAGTCGGCTGCGGCATTGAGTTTGGCTTTGACCAGGTAACCGAGACCGGAATCGAGCGCCAGCCCGACCACGCCGACCAGCACGGCAAGCGAGAGCGCGAAGACAACGAATACTTGTCCGCTCTGTTTTTTTTGATGGAAGGGTTTCATGATGCGGTCGCCGATCAGTTCAGATTCAGAAAATGGTCATTGCATACAGGTCAGGGTTGATGTCCGGCAGCTCGATTCCGCCCAGTTGCATCTTGCCGAAAAACAGCGGCAAGCGGTAGAACGTCTCGACCAGGTAGACGACGTCGCCATCGTTGAGCCTGCCTGTCATGACATCGACGGAAGGGGCTGTGGCGGGCGCCGGCAAACCTGCACAACTGCCTGCGTTGTTCCAATAAGTGGCGCCGGACGCGCCGCAGTTCCAGACGCCTTTGGTTGGCGCGTAGGAGCCGCCGGCCCAGCGATACTGGGCTATGAC
>DASVLY010000542.1:0-2426 GCA_036384635.1 Noviherbaspirillum sp.
GGTCTAAATCCGACACTAAACGACGGCGTCTTTGTAACAAGGCACGAAAATTGACGGGTCAAGGGCGGGCATCAGCCCGGCGTAGCGAACCCTTGACGCGACGCGGGTTTGCCACGCTGTCGCATGGTCGTGAGCGCGGCAGCTGTCGCTCATGACCGTGCGAAACGAGCTCTTTGACGCCGTCGTTTAGTGTCGCTTTTTGGCCGTCGTCAACACCCAGGCGCGTGGTCAGATCTTTCGTGCTCAGAGGTCGTATGAGGCATGTTCGCACCGTCCAACTAAGTGGCCTCCCACGGCAAAGTTCGCACGCATAAAAGGCCGTTACGTCACTAACGAGCACTCGAAGCACCCGATAGATTGCAACGATTCTTAAAATTTCGCCCCACCAATCAAGAAAATCGTCTCGGCAGCCCCCATATGCGTTACGATTCGACCAAAATATGAAACACCAGTGAGGATCGCTTTGGAGCACATGTCCGAGGTTCTGAAAATTCTAGACGGCGCGTTGAAGGCCAACGCCTCGATGGCTGGCAACTACGCTGGCTTGCTCGCGGACAAGCTCGAACGGAGTGGCGAACGAGAGGATGCTCTGCGCATTCGCGATCGCCTTGCCAGGGCTCCGTCGGCCATGGCCTTCGCACAAGATGGCTCTCGCATGGCAACCGCTGTGCCGACCGACACCGAGAGCCGCCTCGAAACCGTAGACGTTTCCTATCCCCCGTTGCAGGAGAATGGATTTCATCTGCCTTCCGCAGCGGCAAAGCGAGTGCAAGAATTTATCGAATCGGTATCCAATTACGACCGGCTGGCTGCTGCCGGCGTTGCATCGGTTAATCGTCTATTTCTCTACGGCCCTCCTGGAACGGGCAAAACGATGACCGCGAGATGGCTTGCTAGCAAGCTTGCGCTACCGCTAGCCACCGTACGATGCGACACGCTGATCAGCAGTTTGCTCGGTCAGACCAGCAGAAACTTGCGTAGGGTCTTCGATTTCGCCGAACAAACGCCCTGCGTGCTGCTGCTGGATGAGTTCGATGCGTTAGCGTCTGCGCGAGGCAACGAGCGCGATGTTGGGGAACTGCAGCGTATCGTGATTGCACTACTGCAGAACATCGATGCATTGCCTGGCCATACGGTCGTAGTCGCTGCGACAAACTTTGCGCAGGGAATCGATCCTGCCGTCTGGCGACGGTTCCCATTTCAAATACCCTTCGCCGTTCCAGATGCCTCCTTGCGGGAAGCCCTTTGGAAGACGATGCTAAGGGACTTCGCCCCAGCGTCATTGCATTGGGATGAGCTTGTGAGCCTTTCCGAAGGCATTTCAGGCGCCGTCATTGAACAGGTGTGCCAGGATGCTATCCGCACGGCTATTCTGGCCGGAGAATCCGAAGCAGATACCACTGAAATCCTCCGACGGTTGGGTCTTGCCATTTCCTTACTGAATGGGCACCATCTGCCGTCAATAGAAGACGAAGTGCGCTGGTTGAGACAATGGAGAGGTGAAGCCTTTTCCTTGCGGGAGCTTGCTAGACTATATGCAGTCTCGACCCGGCAAATATCAAATATGCTGAGGGGGCCTAATGCCGGTAAAACCGCGAACAAAACAACGAAACGATCGGGCAAACCGCGCTAATCCGTATGTACACGTCGCATTCCAGGCCAAAGATCAATTTGGTGTGGAGACGCGAGGTGGCGGTGGTACCGAGTTTGTTCCGGTCACGCCTGCGCTGCGCAATCGGTTGCGGAAATCTCTGTCGGCGGCCGCCGAAGCAAGTAGCCAGGATCTAAGCATCCCCGACGTGCCGGCAGTCCTAGTACTTGAACTTCGCAACGAGGCCATCGCGAAAACCCATCGCCCCACCACCCTTGCCGCTGAAGGCCAAGCGGTGCCGGTTGGCCATGGGTCTCTGAATGAAATGCTGATCGCAGCAGACGCAAGCGCCATGGTGGCGTTGGATCGGGTGATCCAGTCAAGAAAGACGAAAGCAATTCGCGAAAATCTGAGCGCTCTTGAGGGCATCCACTCGTGGGGCATGCAGCGCAGGCTACCGTCGACATTTCGGGACCTCGACGCCAAGGCCCTGCATAGCGCCATCAAGGCGGCCGCCGAACGCGTGCTTGTCCGCCTCTTTTCCTACGCGTCAGAGGAAACGTCAAAGAAGGTTCTGCAACGTTTCCTTGAATTTCTCAAGCGATCCGACCTCAGTGCAGAACAGCTCCCCCAGCGATCAGGGTCGCCAGTGTTTTTGGTACCAATGGAACAACTGACGAAGGACACGCTGACAGAGCTGCTACGCTTCCCGGCCGTGCGCAGGATCATGCCGGAGCCCCAAGTCCATAGTTCTTCAACCCAGATAGCTGCCCCAACTGGCGATCCCTCGTTTCCATTGCCTAGTCCGGGTTTGCCTATTGTGGGAGTCTTCGAC
>DASVLY010000543.1:0-5906 GCA_036384635.1 Noviherbaspirillum sp.
TTTTCTCCTTGGAAAATGCGCGGTGCAATCAATTCACGTTAGCAGTGGAAGAGGAGGAAGGTTTGCGCGTGCTCAAACGGGTTGGCGAATGGCGGTTTCGTCCGCACCGCGCAGGGAGGAAAATGAAAGGCAGCCTGATCACCGTCGGCTTGGGGCGCTTGTTTCTTTGCGGAGAGGCGAGCATGCATCGCAAGCCCGTGACGTGATTTGCCTTTCGAGGAAAATCGATGAAACCGACACAAGTGCCTCCCACTACTTTCCATCCCGGCCGGCATCTACAGGTACTGGATGACCCGGTCCACGATCCATACCAGGAGCGGGGGAAATTGTCCGAACCGGCAGTCTGCGGCAGTTGCGGCGCCGTCTACCATGAGGGTCGATGGCAATGGATGACGCCGGCCGCCGATGCGCTGCAAACGCGGTGCGCGGCTTGCCGGCGCATCGAAGAAAATCTGCCCGCCGGGTATGTATCGATCGAGGGGCCCTTTTCCCAGTCCCACCGCGACGAACTGGTCAATCTGGTGCGCCATCTGGAACGCCGCGAGAAAGCGGAACATCCGCTGAAACGGATCATGGCGATCGAAGAAGACGGCGGCAAGTTATTGATCACGACCACGGATATTCACCTTGCACGCGCTATCGGCGAGGCCTTGCATGATGCATACAAGGGCGAACTGGATTTTCATTACAACAAGGAAGAATATCTGCTGCGGATACGGTGGCGGCGGTGACTTGAGGGGCGAGTGCGCAGAGGAGAGTGCCATGCAAAGCGAGGAACAATGGCAAGCGACGAAACAGCAAAAACCGCCTGAACCGGTTTCTCCTCCGCCGGAACCTGTGACGCCGCCATCGGAACCCGTAACACCGCCATCGGAGCCGGTCATGCCGCCGCCAGAGCCGGTTACGCCCCCGCCTGAACCGCTGATGTGACGAAGCATCCGTACACTCGGAAAGTGTGTTTCGTCGCCGTGAATCGCAATGACTTTACGTGGGAGAAGCAAACTCGCCGCACAGCGTTGACATCGCCGCACGGGCCGCAATGCTCAACCGGACCGTTGCGCTCCAGTCGGGGCCGGTTGGGGCAAGCGCTTGACCGACTTCGAATTCGATGGGAACACGGCGCGGAAGCCACGTTCCGGCGCGCAAGGCGGCACGTGTGCCACGCAGGCCGGATACGACAACCGGCGCCGCCGCCCTGGCGGCGGCAATGAATGCGCCGGAATGAAAGGACATCAGCCCGGCCTCGCGGCTGAACGTTCCTTCGGGGAAGACGACGATGTTCTCGCCGCGCTGCAACGCGGCAGCCATCCGTTCCACATCTTCCGCGCCGCGCCTGGCATCGAAGCGTTCGACAAAAAGGGCGCCCAGCCCGGTCAGCAGGCTGCGCATCGCCGGCTGGTCCGCGAATTCGCGCTTTGCCGCATAGGTATATCCCGGTACGGCTGGCAACAGTGCGGTCAGCGCGATGGCATCCAGATAGCTGGCGTGATTGACCAGCAGCACATGGGTCTGGCGCGGCAAGCGATCGATGCCTTGGGCCGATAGCGGCGTGCCTGTGAGACGGAATAGCAGGCGTGCGCCGAAGCGGGCGATGCGGCGTCCCAGGGCCGGCCGTTGCAGCAGGATGACCATCCCGCCGCAAGGGAGCGCCAGCGCGGCAAGGACGGCCCACGCATAGCCGCCATACGCCCACGCGGCAATGCGCCGCACGCCGACCCTGGCACGAGCCAATGCGACACTTGCGGCGAAGCGTGCGGTCTGCAGCCACGGCATGGCGGCAGGCTTCGCCGCCGTGCCATGCTCATAGGCTTCCCGGCTGGCGAGACGACGGATCTTTCCGCTGGACGTCTTGAGCACCGCATGCGGCGGCACCAGAACGATGTCGTCCGCCGGCATGCCGATCACGTCGATCGCGGTCTGGTTGAGCACCTGGCGCAACTGCGTGCGTGCGGCTTCGTCCCGCTCGCGCGTCTCGGCCATGACCACCAGCCGCTCGCTGCCGGTGGCAGGGTCGGGGCTGGCGAACACCGCCACGCATCCCTTGCGGATGCCCGGCAGCTTGCCGATGGCTTCCTCCAGGTCGTACGGATACAGGTTGCGTCCGCCGCGCTTGATCAGATCCTTCACGCGGCCGGTGATGTAGACCTCGCCTTGCGCCATGTACGCATGGTCGCCCGAATCGAGCCAGCCGCCGCGCAACAGGGCGCGCGTGGCTTCGGGATGGCGATAGTAACCTGCGGTTGCGGACGGCCCGCGGAATTCCAGGCGCCCGACCCGGCGCTCGGGCAGTTCGACGCCGGCATCGTCGACGATCCGGATCTCGTGCCCCGGCAACGCGCGGCCGCAACTCGGAATGGCAAGGGTAGAGGCATCGTTGCCGGTTGCGGGCTCCGCCTTGCCGCGGCGGGTGAAAGGCTCGCGCCGGATGACATCGATGCGCGGCCCGCGCTCCAGCGGAGGAAACGCAAGCCCGACCGAGGATTCCGCCAGGCCGTACACAGGCGTGATCGCCTGCCGGCGCAGCCCGCAACATGCGAAGCGCGCGGCGAATGCTTCCAGGGTGGCCGGACTGACCGGCTCCGCGCCGTTGAGCGCCAGGCGCCAGCTCGACAGATCCAGTCCGGCCAGCGCGGCATCGCCGACATGCCGCACGCACAGCTCATAAGCGAAGTTCGGCGCGGCGGCTATCGTGCCGCGGTGGCGCGCAATGGTTTGCAGCCAGAGTGCCGGCCGCGCGAGAAAAGCGAGCGGCGACATGAGCACCAGCGGGATGCCATGGTACAGCGAGCCGAACCAGGCGCCGATCAGGCCCATGTCGTGGTAAAGCGGCAGCCACGACACGAAGATGTCGCTCGGCGACGCCTGCGCCGCCTGCCCCAGCGCGCGGATGTTGGCGAGCAGGTTGGCGTGGGTCAGCATGACGCCCTTGGGATCGCCGGTGCTGCCCGAGGTGTATTGAAGGAAGGCGATGTCGCTGCCCTGCGGGCGATAGCGTGATGTCGCGGGCGATGCGCGCAATTCGGACGGCGTGACGATTGCTGCCAGGCTCGGCGCCGCGGCCTGCAGCATGACGGCCACCGGCTTGGCTTGCTCCACGGTGATGATGAGTGCCGCTTCGGCGTTGGACAGGATGCGTGCGTGCCGTTTCAAATGGTCCTCTATCTGGGTCATCCGCGCCGGCGGGTAGATCGGCACCGGGATGCCGCCGGCAATCATTACGCCGAAAAAGCACGCGAGATAATCGCGTCCGGTGGGCAGCATCAACGCCACGGTTTGCCTGGGCTGGAGTCCTTGCGCAGCCAGACCGGCGGCGATACCTCTCGCTGCTTCGAGCAGGTCGCGGTAGCGCAGGGGATGTTCCTGATGCCGCTCGTCGTGCAGCAGGATGTGAACCCGATCCGGCTGGTGTGCGTCGTGCCATTCGAGAACATCGACCAGGGTCTGTGCGTCGGCGGGAATGCCGACGGTTTGCGTGCCGGGCAATGCCGCCGAGGTTTCCGCCGCTTGCGCTTGCGGCGTCTTCCCCAGGTAGCACAGCAGCGCAAGCGGCGTGTCGGCCTCGGATAGTGCTTCGCCGGGTAATTCGACACCAAACGTTTTTCCCGCACGCTGCATCAATTCCACGCGCGCCAGGCTGTCCAATCCCAGGTCGCGCTCGAACGAGGAGTGCAGGGTGATCACATACGAATGGCCGGGGTGGGTTTCGCATGCGAGCTGACGAACGATGGCAAGCAATTGCTCGGGAGTCGGCGTTCCAGTGGGGGGGATGGCGTCGTTCACGGAAATCCCTCTTGAAAGAGTCTGCTTCACCATAGTGCTTCGCAAACATGCATCTTTGTCATGAATCAAGCTTGCGCACGGCCCGTCATTTAATGTGGTCCTGTTTTATTCCTTTCCCGAAGCCGATTGTCCTTCCAATGATCAGGATAGCGAGCACCGCCGTTCCCGCTGCAGAGCGCGTCCTGGCGCCCGGCGTTTCCTGGCGGGAGCATGGGGCGGGGCCATGTATGGCTTCGGCAACTCCAGTTATACAACCGCCGTGATTACCGCGATCTTCAATGCCTACTTCGTGGTGGTTGTGGCCGGCGCACAGGCGTGGGCAACGCTGGCATGGACTGCCTCGCTGGCTGTTTCCAATCTGCTGCTGATGGTCATTGGCCCGGTGCTCGGCGCTTATGCCGACTTGCGAGGAAACAAGAAACGACTCTTGCTGGCATCCACCGTGAGTTGTGTTGCCACCACCGCTGCACTCGCGCTGGCCGGTCCGGAGACGCTATGGCAGACGGTGGTGTTGCAGGTACTGTCCAGCATGTTCTTCGGCATCGGCGAGAATCTGGCCGCCGCTTTCCTGCCCGAACTCGCCACCAGTGACAATCAGGGCAAGCTTTCCGGATGGGGATGGAGCCTGGGCTACCTCGGCGGATTGCTTTCGCTTGGCATCTGTCTCTTCCATGTCGATTGGGCCGCTTCGCGCGGGCAGCAGGCGCGGCAATTCGTCCCGGTCACGATGCTGATCACGGCGGCCATATTCGGCATGGCGAGTGTGCCGACCTTCCTGCTGCTGCGCGAACGCGCGCAAGCGCAAGCGAGCGGCACCGGCATGGCCGGGCAGACCGCGGCACGTCTGTGGCAGACGCTGCGGCGGGCGCATCATTACCTTGACCTGCGCCGCTTCCTGCTCTGCATTGTGGTGTATCAGGCGGGTATCCAGGCGGTCATTGCGTTGGCCGCGATCTATGCACAGCAGGCGATGGGCTTTACGACGCAAGACACGGTGCTGCTGATCATCGTGGTCAACAGCGGTCGGCGCATTCGCATTCGGCTACATTCAGGACCGCATCGGCCATGTCGCCACGATTGCGGCTACCCTCGCAGGCTGGATCGTGATGATCGCGCTGGCATGGCTGGCGCGCGGACCCTTGCTATTCTGGATTGCGGCCAACATCGCCGGATTGTGTCTTGGAGCGAGCCAGTCCGCCGCGCGTGCGTTTGTCGGCGTTCTCAGTCCGGCTGCGCGACGCGCCGAATTCTTTGGCTTGTCGGGCATGGCCGTGCGCCTGGCGTCGATTGTCGGGCCATTGACCTACGGGCTGGTCAGCTGGCTTTCGCAAGGGGACCATCGGCTGGCAATGCTGATTGCCGGCAGCTATTTCGTCGCCGGCTTGTTGCTGCTGATGGCGGTGGATGCGGAGCGCGGAAAGCGCGCCGCGCAGAGTTAAGTGCTCGATGGATTCTCGAAGAAATGGCGTTTCAGCAAGGAGGACGTGATCATGAATGCGGCAGGCATCGGCGCGGCCTTGCTGATGGAGAGAAATCCGGGACTCGACCGCATCCTGGATTTGCGCGTTCTATACCAGTCATCACGCGAGGAGGGGAATGGTTTCGATCCTTTCGGCGATTATTCCGGCCAAACATATCTGGCCGTCGTCAAGACCGGCGGCATTCCCGCTTTGCGCAGCCATCCAGTGCTGCGTTACGTGGAACTGTCGTTAGGCTACGGTACGCGCGGTTACAGCAGGGGCCACGGCACGCGCAATGTCTATGCGGGGGAGCCCTCAATTTGTCTGAATTGTTGAACGCAACCGTATTCAATGGTGCAACCGAAGAGCGACGCGCGCAGCGCCTAGCCAATACCGCTCTCGAGTTCGTGCAAATTCCCGGAACTGCCGTATTTGCGACACATCCGCTTCGGGCGGATTAGAGTCTGTGCAATGAAGAACGTGAATCGATGGCACCGATCCTGTTCAGGAAATCGACCATTGCGCGCGTCACGCCATGTTTCACGGTGACGGGCTGGGCAAGAAGGTGCAAATCATCTATTGGTTTGGCCGGGCCGGCTCAGGCATGAAAGGAGCGCGAGGAACGCGATTTCATTGACGCTTGCCTGCAACGCCGGCAAGTATGCG
>DASVLY010000544.1:0-5832 GCA_036384635.1 Noviherbaspirillum sp.
CACAAACCATAAAGCCGAAAAAATAAGCGAAGAATATCGCGACGCCGGCAACCTGCGTGTCATTGATAATCCGGGCAGTAATCCCCCTCACAGCCTTAAGAATCCTGGCAATAAACCGGCAACCACGGTACATGCTTATACAATGGATGGCATAAGCGAAGGCCAGACAATCGCGGTTCAATATAAATTTACCGGCTTTAAAAACCCGAACAGTGCGATGTACACGGCTTATAAAGCCCTCATCAAGAAAGTCGGCGCAAGTGGCGCTCACATTGCCGCAAAAGACTTGCAGGCAGCACTGAGGGAAAACAGATTTGGTTCCAATCCAGTCATCGTGGATATACGCGAATTCAAAGAGGCACACAAAGACGGTGCGCTGCACATAGAGGGGGTCAGCATACTGCATGTTCCCAGAGGAATAGCTATCGCCAAAATCCTCAAGGACTTTCCTGGCCGCAGCACGCATCTGGTTCTGTCGTGCTGTGACGGCGCACGCTCTGTATTGCTGGCCGACGAACTCCAGGCGCTTGGCTACCAATCGACGTTGGTGTCCGATGGCTTCATGGGCTGTGCGCAGCAAGGTTTGACGAAGGCATATGACGCACATTCTCCAGCCACAGACACGTGGAATACAGGGCTTGATGCAGTTCCGCCAGCACTCACCGCGCATATCCGGCAACTCAAGTCGAACATTTCTGCGATCACCGCGGAAGAGCTGGCAACCGAACTGGGAAAAGAGAAGCTGGTGGTATTTGACGTCCGTCAGAAAAACGAGCGATAAGCGGTGTCATACCGAATGCGCAACGTGTGCCGGCAGGAGAGTTCGAGAAAAAAGCGCGCTTCCATGCACACGATTTCAGCACTCCCATCGCCATTTATTCCGGGGACGATGGTGATTACCGTGCCCTGGTCGCTGCGAAAAATCTGAGGGAAATGGGTTACACCAATGTGAAATATCTGGAAGGCGGCTACGAAAGCTATACAGACCAAGGCCTGCCTGTAATTGATGAAGGCTCTCGTTTCTAAAGTGGCTGGGCCGATGCAAGGTAACGGCAAGACATAGATCACGCGACATTGCGCCTTCCCCGGCGCTGCCGCTTCAATCATGAAATCTGCGCCAGAGCCTGTTCGATATCCGCAATCAAATCCGTCGGGTCTTCAAGGCCGATATTGAAGCGCACCAGTTGTCCCTGTCCGCTCCAGTGTTGGCGCATTGCCTGTATCCGGTACGGTACGCACAGGCTATGCGCGCCCCCCCAGCTATAGCCGATCTTGAACAGCTTCAGGCTATCGATGAAACGATCGGTCTGCTCTTCGGTATAACGCGCATCGAACAGGGCGGAGAACAAGCCGCCGGCGCCGCTGAAATCGCGTTTCCATATCTCGTGCCCTGGACAATCCTCAAACGCCGGATGCAGAACCTTCGCGATTTCCGGCCGCGCCTTCAGCCAAGCCGCCACCTTTCGCGCACTGGCGTCATGGGCATCAAAGCGCAGCTTCATCGTCGGCAGACCTCGCAACACCAGATAACAATCGTCCATGCCGACGCCGTATCCAAGGTGCATGTGCGCGCTGCCGAGGCGACTGTTCAGCTCCTTGTCGCGCGTGATGACCGCGCCCATCAGTACATCGGAGCCGCCGGACTGGTACTTGGTCAACGCCTGCATCACAATGTCGACGCCGTGCTCAAATGCGCGGAATGCGATGCCTGCCGACCACGTATTGTCGATTGCTACATAGACCTTCTGTCCGCCCGCACTCTTCTGCTGTGCGGCGCGACAAATGGCGGGAATGTCCGGCACTTCCATCGATACCGACCCCGGCGCTTCAGTCCAGATCAGCCGCGTATTCGGCTGGATCAATGCGGCGATGCCGTCGCCGATCAACGGATCATAGAAGCGCGCGGAAATACCGAAATCGCACGCCAGCCAATTGCCAAGTTCACGGTTCGGGTTATAGACGTTGTCCGGGATCAGCACATCATCGCCGGTCTTCAGCAGTGCGAGATCGATCATCGAAATCGCCGCCAATCCGCTTGGCGCCAGCAGGCAATGCTCGCCGCCTTCGATTTGTGCCAGCCGCGCTTCCAGCGTGAATGAAGTCGGTGTGCCATGCAGACCGTAGGTGTAGCCGCTCTTTTCCTGCCAGTTGCGCGAACGCAGCGCAGCGACATTCTTGAACAGCACGGTGGAGGCGTGATGTATCGGTATCGGGAACGCCCCAAAACCCTCCGGTGCCTGGTAGTCGCTGTGAAGGAGCGCAGTCTGGAACGATTTACTGTCGTTCACGCTTCTGCCCACAGATCGTAAGCATCTGCGGCGGTCACGCGGACTTCGACGAATTCGCCGACGCGCAATTTCTTGTTCGGCTCGTACGGCGGTTTCACATAGACCTGGCCGTCGATTTCCGGCGCATCGGCGGCCGAGCGTGCAACCGCGCCGCTGGTATTGACCTCATCGATCAGCACACGCATGGTCTTCCCGACCTTCGCCTGCAAGCGTTTTCTGGAAATGCCTTCCTGCAGTTCCATCACCCGGTCGCGCCGCTCGTCGCGAACCTCTTCCGGCACCGGGTTCGGCAATTCGTTCGCAGTTGCGCCTTCCACCGGCGAATACGAAAAGCAGCCGAGGCGGTCGATCTCGGCTTCCTTCAGGAAGTCGAGCAGGTACTGGAACTCCTGTTCCGTCTCGCCGGGGAAGCCGGCGATGAAGGTGGAGCGTATCGTCAGGTCCGGACACATCTTGCGCCAGGCGTGGATGCGTTCGATATTCTTTTCGCCGCTGGCCGGGCGCTTCATGCGCTTCAACACATCCGGATGTGCATGCTGCAGCGGCACGTCGAGGTAGGGCAATACTCTCCCCTCGGCCATCAGCGGAATGATCTCATCGACGTGCGGATACGGATACACGTAATGCAGACGCACCCAGGCGTCGTATTGCGCAGCCAGTTCGCCCAGCGCGCTCACCAGTTGTGTCATATGCGTCTTGACCGGCTTGCCGTTCCAGAAGCCGGTGCGGAATTTCACATCGACGCCATAGGCGCTGGTGTCCTGAGAAATCACCAGCAACTCCTTCACGCCTGCCTTGAACAGATTTTCCGCCTCCAGCATCACGTCGGCGACAGGCCGCGACACCAGGTCACCGCGCATGGACGGAATGATGCAGAAGCTGCAGCGGTGATTGCAGCCTTCGGAGATTTTCAGGTAAGCATAGTGTTTCGGCGTCAGCTTGATGCCCTGCGGCGGCACCAGATCGGTAAACGGATCATGCGGTTTCGGCAGGTGCTTGTGCACTGCCGCCATCACCTCACCTACCGCATGCGGCCCGGTCACTTCGAGCACCTTCGGGTGCACGCTCTGGATGATGTCGTTGCCTGCCGCATCCTTCTTCGCACCGAGACAGCCGGTGACGATCACCTTGCCGTTTTCATTGAGCGCCTCACCGATTGCATCCAGCGATTCCTGAACTGCCGCATCGATGAAGCCGCAGGTATTGACAATGACCAGGTCGGCGCCGTCGTAAGACTTCGCGGTGTCATAGCCTTCGGCACGCAGTTGGGTGAGGATTTGTTCGGAATCGACCAGCGCTTTGGGGCAGCCTAGACTAACGAACCCTACTTTGGGAGAGGAAGCGGACATAACGAAAAAGGGTACAAAAGCGAATTCGCCATTGTACCCTTTCATACCTCATCATGCCCTTTCGAACAAACTTGCCTGCCTCCACTGGCTGGCATTGCCTTTGTGGCATCGCCTATTTCTTGTTCTTGTCGGCCGCCCCGGGAAACGGGAAATTGCCGAACATGCTCTTGGCCTGGGACTGCATCTGCTCCTGCATCTGCATGAACAGGTTTTTGCTCTGCTCGATGTAATTACTCATCATCCCCTGCATGATCGGTCCCTGCACATTCATGAACTGGGCCCACATCTCCTGGCTAAACGGCTTGCCTTCGTAAAACCCCTTCGAACTTTCCGCCAGCTTGTTCTGGATATCGATGAAAGCCTGGATGTTTTTCTCGATGTAGGAACCCATCATGCCTTGCATCGCATGACCATAATAACGAATGATTTGCGACAGCGCGCCGCTGGAAAACATCGGCGTGCCGTTCGCTTCCTCTTCCAGAATGATTTGCAGGAGTATGCTGCGCGTCAGGTCTTCTTCGGTCTTGGCATCGACAACAGTGAACTCCTCATTGTCGAGCACTAATTGCTTCACGTCCGAAAGCGTAATGTAGGAACTGGTCTGTGTATCGTAAAGGCGACGGTTCGGATACTTCTTGATCAAGCGCTCAGTAGCCTTTTTTGCACTATTCATTGAATATTCCAGTGATTGCGTCGCAGCGCATCTATATCGTTTTGTAAAAAAAGCGAACCTTTGTTCGCCCTGTCTCCATTTATTATAGTGCGAAAAAACAAAGATCTACGCAACTATTGCAAGGCAAGTATAGATTCATTGCAATGCAATCCAGAAAATTTTTACTCCTGAAAAGCAACGCCGGCATATTGCAGCACAATATGCCGGCCGATGGGATGAACAGTCTTTACGCCTTCACTTTCACATAGCGTCCGGGCGCAGGCTCAATCGGAGTGTATTTCTTATTGCCGAACTTGCGTGCCCGCACCTGCCCGCCCGCATGCTCCGCGAGGAACTTGGCCCATTCCGTCCACCAGCTTCCCGGATGTTCGGTCGCACCTTTCAACCATGTGTCGGCGCTTGCCGGCTGCTTGTCATTGGTCCAATAGCTCCGCTTCTTCTTCGCGGGAGGATTGATCACGCCTGCAATATGGCCGGATGCGCCGAGCACGAAACGGTTGCGGCCCTTCTTTTTCGAATTGAGCAGTTTGCTCGATTCATAGGCAGCGGTCCACGGCACGATATGATCTTCCCGCGATCCATATATGAAGACCGGTGCATCGATAGCCGCCAGGTCGACGGGAGCGCCGCAAACGCTCAGTTTCCCCGGCTCCCTCAGGCCGTTTTCGAGATACAGGTTGCGCAGGTACCAGCAGAACATCGGCCCCGGCAGGTTGGTCGCATCCGAATTCCAGTACAGCAGGTCGAACGGCGGCGGGTCCTCCCCCTTTAAGTAATTCGACTTCACGTAATTCCATACCAGATCGTTCGGGCGCAAACTGGAAAATGCGGAGGTAAAGTCGCGCCCCGGCATCAGCCCGCCCTTGCCGATGGTTTGCTCACGCAGCGCGACCTGCGCTTCATCGACATACACCTCGATCACACCGATATCGGAAAAATCGAGCAAGGTGGTCAGCAACGAGATGCCGGACACCGGATTTTCGCCCCGGCCATACAGCACCGCCAGGGCGGTCGACAGAATCGTGCCGCCGACGCAAAAACCGAGTGTGTTGATCTGTTCCTGGTCCGTAATTTCCCGCGCCACTTTGATCGCCTGAATCGCGCCTTGTTCGATATAGTCGTCCCAGGTCAGATGCGACAACGACTCATCCGGGTTGCACCATGAAATCAGAAACACCGTATGCCCTTGCTCCACCGCATAGCGGACCAGCGAGTTCTCGGGCTGCAAGTCGAGGATGTAATACTTGTTGATGCAGGGAGGAACGATCAGCAGCGGCCGCTCGAACACCGTCTCGGTCAGCGGCTTGTATTGAATCAACTGGAACAGTTCGTTCTCGTAGACCACCGCGCCTTCGGTATTGGCTACATTGCGTCCGACCTCAAACGCAGACTCGTCGCTTTGCGAAATATGGCCTTTCTGCATGTCTTCGATCATATGGGTGATGCCCTTGCGCAGGCTCTCCCCCTTGGTCTCGATGATTTTTTGCTGTGCTTCCGGATTGGTGACCAGGAAGTTGGCGGG
>DASVLY010000545.1:0-3303 GCA_036384635.1 Noviherbaspirillum sp.
ACCTGCCACGGGCCGACCATCTGATCGCGCACCGACATCGCGCCGACAGTGCGGTCGCCGATGGTAATCAGGAAAGACTTATGCGCAACGGTCGGCAGCAAAAGCACCCGCCGCGCCGCCTCCTCTAATGTCACCCCGGTGAAATCCACTTGAGCAAAGCGTACGTGAGCACGATTTGCTTCCCGATGCATCTTCGGCGGTTTACCGAGCAAGACCTCCATCTGCATGTCGACCGGGCTGTTGTCATGCTCCGGATCGATCACTTTCAACTGGCGCTCTTCGGTCGCAGTACCCACTACCGCGAACAGGCAGCGCTCGCGTTCGCACAGATATTGGAACAGCGGCAGGCTTTCCAGAGCAATCGCAAGCACATAGCGCTCCTGCGATTCGTTACTCCAGATTTCCTTTGGCGCCATGCCGCTCTCTTCCAGCGGCACCTTGCGTAAATCAAAGACCGCGCCGCGCTTCGCATCATTGGTCAACTCGGGGAATGCATTCGACAGGCCGCCAGCGCCAACATCGTGAATCGACAGAATCGGATTGTCGTCCCCCATCGCCCAGCACGCATTGATCACCTCCTGCGCACGGCGTTCCATCTCGGGATTGCCGCGCTGTACCGAGTCGAAATCGAGGTCAGCGGTATTAGTGCCAGTCGCCATTGACGATGCGGCACCGCCGCCCATGCCGATGCGCATGCCAGGGCCGCCGAGCTGGATCAGCAGGCTGCCGACCGGCAGGTCATGCTTCTTCGTATGCTTGGCAGAGATGTTGCCCATGCCGCCAGCGATCATGATCGGCTTGTGGTAACCCATCACCATTCCGCCCACATTCTGCTCATAGGTGCGGAAGTAACCGCCGAGGTTCGGGCGGCCGAATTCGTTATTGAACGCTGCGCCGCCGATCGGGCCTTCGATCATGATCTGCAGCGGCGACGCGATGCGATCCGGCTTGCCGTAGATGCCAGCCTGGCTGTGGGACACGCGTTGCGCGGCCGGTTCGGTCACATCGCGAGCGTTTTCCCATGGCTGCACCGAATGCGTGAGCATCAGGTTGGACACGGTGAAGCCGGTCAAGCCCGCTTTCGGTTTCGCGCCGCGGCCGGTTGCACCTTCGTCGCGGATCTCGCCCCCTGCACCGGTCGATGCGCCGGGGAATGGAGAAATTGCAGTCGGATGGTTGTGCGTCTCGACTTTCATCAGGATATGCGTGAGCTCGTCCGATGCTTCATACACATTACCCGTCGCCGCGCCGCGCGGATAGAAGCGCGACACGGTCGCTCCTTCGATGATCGACGAATTGTCGCTGTACGCAACGATCGTGCCCTTGGGCTGCAACTGGTGCGTGTTCTTGATCATTGCAAACAGCGACTTGTCCTGCTTTACGCCGTCGATGGTCCAATCGGCATTGAAAATCTTGTGACGGCAGTGTTCGCTGTTGGCTTGCGCGAACATCATCAGTTCGACATCGGTCGGATTGCGTTTGGCTTGCGTAAACGCATTGAGCAGATAATCGATTTCATCGTCCGACAGCGCCAGGCCAAGCTCGCCGTTGGCACGCACCAGCGCATCTTTGCCGCCGGAGAGCACATCGACGAATTCCAGCGGCTTGGCTTCAAGCTCGAGAAACAATCCGGCTGCGTCGTTCGCATTGCGCAGCACGGTTTCGATCATGCGATCGTGCAGCAGCACAGCGACCTGCTGTGCTGCTGCCTCCGACAATTTCTTCGCGCCGCCGAGCAGGCCCGATTTCATTTGTACGTGGTACGACACGCCGCGCTCGACGCGCTTGATGTGCGCCAGCCCGCAGTGATGCACGATGTCGGTCGCCTTGCTGGCCCACGGCGAAATCGTGCCGAAACGCGGGATAACCACGAACTCTTCGCCCTCCGTTGAGCCTGCAAACGGCTCGCCATAGGTCAGGAGCGCATTCAGGCGACCGATATCATCCTGGCCAGGCGTTGAAACGGCATCGATGAAATGCAGGAAACGTCCGGTCACGCCAACAATGGCGGGCTCGACCGCTTGCAATTGTGACAAAAGGCGTTGGGTACGGAAGGCAGACAGGGCATTCGAGCCCGGCAAAATCAACATGGTGGCGAGAATTTTGAGGCAGTAAGAGCAGCATTACTGCGGGTTAAATCAGAAACCGGGATTATACCTTGCCGACGCATCTTGGCAGACTGTCAGGCAGCAGCGTCAGTTAAAGAAAACGGTAGTGGCGCCGATGCGTTTTTCGCCCTTGAACCGCGTGGCGAAACCGGCAGCACTGAAATCCTTGAGCTGGCGCTGCATCACGACAATTGCAACCGGATGCTTCACCTGTGTGCCAAGGAATTGATCGCCCGAAATCAGGATGTCGTTCACGCGCAGTTTATTCCCCCAAAACAGATCATTGCTGCGAGCGTCGACCACTGGCACCGGATGCTTCAGGTAAAACGGGAGCGACGACTGTTCTTCAAAATTCCGGTATAGATATACTGTCCTGTCCGGCAATTCACGTTTCAAATAAATGGCAAGTTGCCTGGTTGATATCGCCGGTTCCATTGCATGCAGGATCGCCATCATTCCAACAGCATTCAACATCGGCAACAACACATAAGCCAGCACCCCGCGCTTTGGCAGGCGCCACGTGCAAAACACAGCGAAGACCGCCAGCAGTGCCTGAGCGCCGATCAGGTACAACAGGAACTGGCGCTGCGTCATCCCGAGTATGTAGAGAGAATCTGCGGCCTCGTTCGCACGCAACGCAAGCGCGATATCCAAAACAAGAGCAAGCACAGCAATCGCAATACCCGGCAAGAACCGCATTGCGGAAGAAAGGAAGGCACGATCTTCCAGCGCAATCGCCAGATGAAAAGCGGCAAACGGCATCACCGCGACCAGGTAGTAGTTTGCCTTGGCGCTGGACACCGAAAAGAAAACCAGTGGTGCAAGCCAGGCAATCAGCAAGAAGCGCGACAGCCTGCGCTGCGTCGAATCCTCCTGTTTGCGCCGCGTGCCGATCAAGCCGAACAGCAGGAACGACCAGGGAAAAAGATAAATCGCCATGCGCGGCAAGTAATACCACCAGGCGCCGGAATAATAATCGTGCGGCTCGCGTCTGCCGAGAAAGCGCAGCACATGTTCATTGACAAAATAGAACCACGCGAAGATCGGTTCCGCAATGCTCGCCGCAATATGCCACGGCGCCGCAATCGCAACGAACACGAGCAGAGCGACTGGCTCGAACCACTTCGCGCAGGCGCGCAGCAAGCCGTCAATCGAGCGTTCACCGGCAAGCAAAAAGCTTCCAACTACCAGACCG
>DASVLY010000546.1:0-4872 GCA_036384635.1 Noviherbaspirillum sp.
TTGCCGACGATGCCGCGGATGTCGTAAGCCTTGAAGATGCTTTGGGAAAGAGGAAGCATGGTGAGTGAATTCATGAGAATGAAAATCGATGCAATCTGTTATTTTTTTCTGGAGAGGATCATCCAGCGCGGCGACCTGAAGCGCACGATGCGCGCATACAGCCACACGTAACTTACCACGAACAACAGGCAGAACGACATCAGCACCCAGGTGTGCCGCCAGAACAGCGTGGCCGGAATCACGGCCATCAGCGACAGCAGCCAGAGATAGGGCGAAGTCATCGCATTGCGCAAGCGTAGCGCACGCGCATCGTGACGGCCCACCGCCCATACCACGACCCGGCGGAAAATCAGGCTGTGCAGATGAATGCCGTCCGGCGTGCCAGGCGACTGGCCGCGCAGGAATAAACGCCGGTAGGCGGAAAACAGGGTCTCGAACACCGGATAGATCAGCAGCAGCGCCGCATACCAGGTCGATACCTGGCTGTTGCGCATCACCAGCAGCACGACCAGTTCGCCCAGCATGAAACCGAGAAAATACGCGCCGCCATCGCCCAGGAAAATCAGGCCGGCCGGATAATTCCAGATCAGGAAACCGGCAGCCGCGCCTGCAACGATCAGCGCAGCGACCAGAACGAAGGTGTCGTTCACCTGCCATGCCACATAACCGAGCGATAACAGCATGCAGATGGCAACGACTGTGGCCAGACCGTTGAACCCGTCGATGATGTTGATCGCATTCGCGATGCCGGCAACCGCGAGCACCGTCAACGGCAACGCAATCCATACATAGGGAAACGACCAGGTGAAAGAAAACCAGTCCAGCCGCTCTATCCTGGCATCGAGCAGAACATAGCCGAGCACGGCGGCGATCATGGTCAGCAGCAAGCGGCGCGTCGCACTGACGTTCTTGGTAATGTCTTCGACGAAGCCGCCGAGGAAAGCGACCGACGAACACAGCAGCAGTAACAGGAGGCCCTTGCCGATGTGCGGCGTGCGCAGCATCGCCAGGAGTCCGATGAGCACCACGGCCAGAAAAATTCCGGCCCCGCCTATACGCGGCACCGCCTGCGCATGCACTTTCTGCACGCCGAGCAAATCGCTATCCAGCGCGGCGCCACGCAATTTGCCATGTTTGATAATAAGCAGCGTCAACAGCGCGGACAGGATAAAGCTAAGCAGGAAGGACGACATAGTTATATTCGAATGATATTGCTCTTGTTGGCGAAGCGCTCGCCGCTTCTTAGCGGTCCGTCACGGCCCGATTTTCGGGTTGCGTTTGAATGGCGCTCTACCGGGTGACTTCCCCTTCAAGGGGAAGGTTGGGATGGGGATGGGTTTCGAATGTTGTGCCGAATGCTATTCAAACCCATCCCCGCCCTAACCCTCCCCTTGAAGGGGAGGGAATACTACAGAGCACTGCTCAAACACAACCCGAAAATCAGCGAGTGCCGGACTACTAGCATGATTGACCATCACTGGTGAGCGCGAATAAGAGACAGGATGAAAATTATCGCAAGCTTTTCATCGCGCAATGCTATGCCGCACAATCGATGCACAGCATATTGGCATCTTTCCGAAGCGGCAATCCGCACGTCTGCGTATCAACTATCAACACCATCGGGCTGCAGTATCGAGCACCCGCCGATACAAAGCGACATAGGATTGTGCCATCTGCCGGGCGGTGAACATTTTCTCAAATCGCTCGCGCGCCCGTGCGCCCATCTCCTTTGCCAGCGCGCTATCCTGGTCCAGCCTGTGCATTGCGGCACACAATGCGGCCGGATCGTTCGGCGGCACCACCAGGCCGGTGACGCCATTAATATTGACATAACTGCTGCCGGTGCCGATCTCGGACGAGATCAATGGTTTTTCATACATCGCACCTTCCAGCAAGGTGACGCCGAATGCCTCGGAACGCAAGTGCGACGGGAAGACCACGGCCCGGCACAGCTTCAGCAAAGCGACCTTGTCGTCATCTGCTACCGCCCCGAGAAAGCGCACATTGGTTAGACCGAGCCGCATTGCCTGTTGTTTCAGATCCGCTTCCACCGGGCCGGCGCCGACGATCACGACGCGACTGCTGCTGTTGGCGCATGCATCGAGCAGAATATGCAAACCCTTGTAATAGCGCAGCACGCCGACGAACAGGAAAAAATCCTGGCCAAGTTCGTCACGCCAATATTGCACGCGATCCGGCAACGGTTGCGGATAACAGTTTTCATCCAGGCCGATCGGAATCACAGTGGTCTTGTCGCGATAATCCTGCAGCAGCTCGCTGCTCTGCAGATAGTTCGGCGAGGTCGGGACAATCGCGCGCAGCCTGGCGAAGAAACGCCGCATCAGGGGACGATAGAGAGGCATCATCAGCCGCTGGCGAACCACGTCCGAGTGATAAGTCAGCACTGCCGGTTTTGAGTGCCCCGCAAACAGATGCAGTACATCGCCGAACGGCCACGGGTAATGGTAATGGATCAGGTCCGCCTGCTTTGCCTCAGCGCCGAACGCCGTCACCGCACGCCAGGACATAGGCGTAGAGGCAACTTCCAACGTGGTCTGCGCCCTGATGATTGCGGTTGCGCCATCATGCAGCAGGGGCGCCGTTGCAGCCTGCCGGCTCAACGTGAATATCCGGTTCGAGATACCCATCTGCGCCGTTGCAGTGCTCAGTTGCCTGATCACCTGCTCTACGCCGCCCAATGAATCCGGGTAATAGGTTTTAAAGACGTGCAACACCCGCATCGTTACCGGCCTTGTCACCCGCGGCTTAAAACGGAACGATAGACAACGGCCGTTTCAGCAGCGGTACGGCTCCAGGTCAATTCGGAAGCGCGTTGCCGGCCGGCCGCGATACACCGCTCGCGCAATGCCTCATTGCGCACCAGATCCAGCATCGCGGCACCGATTTCATTGACCGACAGAGGATCGACCTCCAGCGCCGCGCCCTGCGATACTTCCGGCAGCGATGTCGTATTGGCTGTCACCACAGGCACGCCCGACGCAAACGCTTCGGCGACCGGAATGCCGAATCCTTCATATAGCGACGGAAAGACGAACACGCCGGCGCCCGCATAGATATGCCGCAAGCGGTTCTGTTCCGAAAGATTATTCAGCCACACTACTTTCTCTCCATGCTCCGTCGTCGCCCGGATTTTTTTTATCAATTCCTCGCAGCGCCATCCCGGACGGCCGACGATCACCAGTTGCCGTTCACGCCTTACCACCTCCGGTAGCCCGAGGTAGGCATCGATGATACGCTCGACATTCTTGCGAGGCTGCAACGTGCCGACAAACAGGAAATATCCGCGTACCAGGCTGTATGCGCGCAACGTTTCTTCCACATCCAAATGCGCCGGCGTTTCGCGCCATTCATCGCCGACACCGCACGGCACCACCGTGATACGGCGCTCATCGACACCAAAATACTTGATCAGCTCGGGAACGGCAAACTTCGACAGCGCGATCACATGATCGGCCTTACGCGCCGCTTTTCTTTGCAGCCAGTTTTTCAGGCCACGCAGACGCGGACTGCACCATTCGGGATGTTTTTGCGTAATCGCATCATGCAGGGTCGCAACCACCGGACAATCCATGTGAACGATCCGATAGTCGGTTGCATGGAACACGTCCACCGGCATGCGCCTCCGCGTTGCGCCCGGCATGACCATATCCTGTATGGATAAAACCGGATAGGAAGCCGGCATCGCGCATCCGGAAAACCGCCGTGCCAAGGCCGGCTTGCGCGCCGGAGGAAATGCGTAGCTATCGACGGCACAGCCTGCTTCCGGCAGGTTGCGCATCAATGCATTGGTATAGACGCCGATGCCGTCGAATCGCCCATGCGTCAACACGGGTTCGACCGTCGTCGTGCTCAGGCCCACGCGCAAAAAACTCATGCCTGCATCATCCACCGCAAAGTCTGCTCCAGCGGAATCACTTCGAGCTCTCCCAGCAATGCATGCAAGAGCGCCGGCGACCCGATCAAGGTTTTCACTTCCGACTGCCGCACAAAAGCCGGGTTGATTTGCACGTCTATCCGATAGCCGGAGATGTTTTCCATCATGTCCAGGATAGCGCGCAATGAATAAGCGCGGCCGCTGCAGACGTTGACGGTCTTCCCCGCGCAGTCGGCCTCAAGCAGACCGCGGTAGGCGCGCGCAACCATGCGCACATCGGAGAAATCGCGTTCCACGTCGAGATTGCCGAGTTCGATCACCGGCTCGCGCCGCTTGAAATGCGATACGATTTTCGGCACCAGGAAGTGCGGTTCCTGGCCGACGCCGGTGTAATTGAAGGGGCGCGTGAGCACGATGGGCAAACGGTCGCACCATGTGCGCACCATGTATTCCATGGCGATCTTGCTGACCGCATAGTGATTGACGGGCTGCGGCGGCTGCGATTCGGAGATCACGCCCGCTGTTGCATTGCCATATACGTTGGCGCTGCTGGCAACAAGCACCCGCCGCGGCGCCAGGCGCGCATCCGCCATCGCCTGCAGCAGATTCAGCGTGCCGATGACGTTGACGCGATAAAACGCCTCAAGGTCCGCATGCTGTACAAAGCTGATGGCCGCCAGGTGGATCAGATAATCGGGCCGCACGCTCTCCATCACGCGGCGGCAGTTGTCCGCCGACGTGATATCGAGGGTGACTTCATTGCTCCCGCGCGCAACGCCAACCACCGCACCGACCACCGTGTAGCCGGCGGCTTCCAGTTCGGCACGCACATATTTCCCGGTAAAGCCATTCGCACCGGTCAACAGCACACAGCCCCGGCTTGCTGCATTGGCGTTCTCAGAAGGAGAAACCACGCTCATTTCTCCGCAGATCAGCTTGCACCATCATCTGGCACAACTGCTCCAGCGTTGTCTTGG
>DASVLY010000547.1:0-4138 GCA_036384635.1 Noviherbaspirillum sp.
TCGACGTAGCGGCCGCGCCGGTACGCCTGGAAGTCGCGCTCGCGTTCGCCGTACGGCATATCCTTGCGGCGCTGCAGCAGCGGCAGGTAGGCGTCGATGAAATGGTCGCCGACACTCTTGATCATTGCGAAACTCTGGTCGAAGCCGAGCGCATGGAAATCGTCGAAGAAAATGCCGCCGACGCCGCGCGGTTCCTTGCGGTGTTTCAGGTAGAAGTAGTCGTCGCACCATTTCTTGAAGCGCGGATAGAGCTCGGCGCCGAACGGTGCGAGCGCGTTACGGCAGGTTCGGTGGAAGTGCCTGGCGTCTTCCTCGAAACCGTAATAGGGCGTCAAGTCCATACCGCCGCCGAACCACCAAACCGGTTCCTGGCCTTCCGCAGTGGCGGTGAAGAAGCGCACGTTCATGTGGACGGTGGGTGCATGCGGGTTGCGTGGATGCAGTACTAGCGACACCCCCATCGCTTCCCAATGGCGGCCGGCGAGCTCAGGGCGGTTCGCAGCAGCCGACGGCGGCAGGCTGGCCCCGCTCACATGTGAGAAGCCGACACCGCCGCGTTCGAATACATTGCCTTCTTCCAAGATGCACGAAATGCCGCCGCCGGCGATCGGACCGGCGCCTTGTGGGCGTTCCCATTGGTCAATGAGGAAGGACTTGCTGTCGAGCTGTTCGAGTGCGGCGACGATGCGCGATTGCAGGTCGAGCAGATAGGTTTTGACAGCGGACGGGGAGATAGTGGTCACGGTAATCTGGCTGAAGCGGTGATTGACGGTACGAGAGTTATAGAGCGGCAGCGCAAAAATTTCCCGTCATTCCTGTGCAAGCAGAAATGACGGGGTGCAGGTTGCGGATGATGATCCGATTCGCCCGTCTTCGGGCAACGACATAGACTTTAAGGTACTGCCGGTCTTACCCGTGCCGCTTCAATGCCCGCCATCCGATATCCCGGCGGAACTGCGCGCCCTCGAAGCGAATTTTGTCGACAGCGTCATACGCATTTTTCTGCGCTATTCGCACGCTGTCACCCAGTCCGACTACGCATAATACGCGTCCGCCCGATGTGACCAAGCGGCCGTCAGCCTGCGCAGTGCCCGCATGGAAAGTCATGCAATCAGCCGTTTCTTCCGGAATACCGGTAATCACGTCGCCCTTGCGCGGTGTTTCCGGATAGCCGGCCGCGGCCATCACCACGCCCAGCGCGGTACGGCGGTCCCATTCGAATTCGACCTGATCAAGGGTGCCGTTGACCGCATGCTCCATTACACCCACCAGGTCGGTTTTCAGCCGCGCCATGATCGGCTGCGTTTCCGGGTCGCCCATGCGGCAGTTGAATTCCAGCGTTTTCGGATTGCCTTTGGCATCGATCATCAGGCCGGCATACAGGAAGCCGGTGAAGGGCATGCCTTCTTTCATCATGCCAAGCACGGTCGGGTTGATGATTTCGCGCATGATGCGCGCATGCAGTGAAGGCGTGACAATGGGTGCCGGCGAATACGCGCCCATGCCCCCGGTGTTCGGGCCTTCGTCGTTGTCTTTCAGTCGCTTGTGGTCCTGGCTGGTCGCCAGCGGCAGCACATGCTTGCCGTCGACCATCACGATGAAGCTCGCTTCCTCGCCGGCCAGAAATTCCTCGATCACCACGCGCGCGCCGGCATCGCCGAGCTTGTTGCTTGACAGCATCATCTCGACCGCCGCATGCGCTTCGTCGACAGTCAGTGCGACCACCACGCCTTTGCCAGCGGCCAAGCCATCGGCCTTGATTACGATGGGCGCGCCTTTCTGGTTAATGTATTTGCGTGCAGCCGCCACTTCGGTAAAGGTTTGATAATCGGCGGTCGGGATGCGATGGCGCTTCATGAACGCTTTCGCGAAATCTTTCGAGCTTTCCAGTTGCGCGGCTTCCTTGGTCGGGCCGAAGATTTTCAAACCCTGTTCGCGGAAGGTGTTGACGATGCCGGCTGCCAGCGGAACTTCCGGGCCGACCACCGTCAGCGCGATATGCTCCTTGACTGCAAATTGCGCAAGCCACGCCGGATCGGTGATGTCGATATTCTGCAGGCGCGGATCAAGCGCGGTGCCGCCGTTGCCCGGCGCTACATAAACCATTTGAATTCGCTCGGATTGCGCAAGCTTCCAAGCCAAGGCATGTTCGCGGCCGCCTGAGCCGACTACCAGAATTTTCATGGGATTCAATCTTCAATTACGGCGTTGGTATAAACTTCTTGCACGTCGTCAAGGTTTTCCAGAGCATCCAGCAGTTTCTGCATTCTGACCGCATCGTCGCCGGTAAATACCGTTTCGGTCGACGGTTTCATCACGATTTCAGCCATCTCGGCCTTGAAACCGGCTTTTTCCAGCGTTTCCTTGACGGCGGCAAAATCGTTCGGCGGCGTAATCACTTCGATGCCGCCTTCTTCATCGGTGATGACGTCCTCGGCGCCGGCTTCAAGCGCTGCTTCCATCAGCGCATCTTCACTCGTGCCGGGTGCGAAGAACAACTGGCCGCAATGGTTGAACAGGAAGGCAACCGATCCTTCGGTGCCCATGTTGCCGCCGAACTTGGAAAATGCATGGCGTACTTCGGCCACTGTACGTACGCGGTTGTCGGTCATGCAATCGACGATGATCGCGGCGCCGTTGATACCATAGCCTTCATAGCGGACTTCTTCATAGTTTGCGCCTTCCAGGCCGCCGGTACCGCGCTGAATCGCGCGGGTGACGTTATCTTTCGGCATGTTGGCGTCGGCCGCCTTGTCCACCGCCAGGCGCAGGCGCGGATTGCTGGCGATATCCCCACCGCCCAGACGTGCGGCAACCGTGATTTCCTTGATCAGGCGCGTCCAGATCTTGCCGCGCTTGGCGTCGGTTGCGGCTTTTTTATGCTTGATATTGGCCCATTTACTATGTCCAGCCATGGCAATCTTTCTTGGAGAAGAATTGGGAAGAGGCGGGCTGTATTGATGAAATGAGGAGTCCTATACAGCCTGAAATCAATCTACAATTTTATCATACCGCCCCCTTCTGAAACCTTTCGGAAACATCGTCTTGTCATGCTCCATCCGCTCCTGATCGGAAAGAATCAACACCAAAAACTGGCTTTATTGCCCGGTCTGGTCAACCGTCACGGTTGTATTGCCGGCACCACAGGTACCGGCAAAACCGTCACCTTGCAGGTGCTGGCGCAGGCGTTGTCGGATATCGGGGTGCCGGTATTCATGGTCGACGTGAAGGGCGATCTTTCCGGTTTGGCAAAGGCGGGGATGGCAACGCCGAAAATCCGCGAACGCATCGAGGCGCTGAAACTGGACGAACCCAAGTGGTCCGGCTGCCCGGTCACCTTCTGGGACGTGTTCGGCGAACAAGGCCATCCGGTGCGCGCGACGATTTCCGACCTCGGCCCGCTTTTGCTCGCGCGCATGCTGAACCTGAATGAGGTCCGGCAAGGCGTGCTGCAACTGGTGTTCAAGGTCGCCGACGACCATGGCCTGTTGCTGCTCGACCTGAAGGATTTGCGCGCGATGCTGCAGCATGTGAGCGAACACGCGCCCGAGCTGCAGACCGAGTACGGCAATATTTCCGCCGCCAGCATCGGTGCAATCCAGCGCGGAATACTCGCGATCGGCGAGCAGGGCGGCGACCGCTTCTTCGGTGAACCGATGTTGAACATCGACGATTTCATGCAGACCGACGGCGCCGGCCGTGGCGTGGTCAACATCCTCGCGGCCGACAAGCTGCTCCATGCGCCGCACCTGTACGCGGTTTTCCTGCTGTGGATGCTGTCGGAACTGTTCGAGCGCCTGCCGGAAGTCGGCGACCTCGACAAGCCGAAGCTGGTGTTCTTCTTCGACGAGGCGCATTTGCTGTTCGACGAAGCGCCCAAGGTGCTGCTGCAAAAGATCGAACAGGTGGTGCGGTTGATCCACTCCAAAGGCGTCGATGTGTATTTCGTCACCCAAAACCCGCTCGATATCCCGGACACCGTGCTCGGTCAGTTAGCAGGCTGTTGAAAAACTACTGCGCGGGCCGAGCCTGGGGGCTGCGGTGCTCTGCGTACCACTCGTACGCGTGCGCTCCTCGCCCCCAGGCTCGGCCCGCTCGCTACGTTTTTCAACAGCCTGTTAGGCAACCGGGTGCAGCA
>DASVLY010000548.1:0-5976 GCA_036384635.1 Noviherbaspirillum sp.
CGGGGCCTATTTTTCGGCGGCGCCTTTCGTTGGTGCGGCGATCTCGCTGGCCATGCTCGGCGACACGCCGAGCGCCTTGTTCTGGATTGCCGCCGCGCTGATGGGCGCTGGCATCTGGCTACACCTGACCGAGTCGCACAATCACGAACATATGCACGAAGCGATGTCGCATGCGCATGCCCATCGGCACGACGCGCATCATCAGCACGAGCACGATTTCGAATGGGATGGCAGGGAACCGCATGCACATCCGCACCGGCATGAGCCGCTGCGGCATGCGCATCCGCATTACCCGGACATCCATCATCGCCACCAGCATTGAAATTCAAAAAACGATGCAAAATCGGTTTTTGGGTAGGATAGTGCCAAGGATGCAGCGCGCGGAATCCATGGGTGCGATGATGGCGAACCTCGTCGCCTCGCTCGGCAAGACGCAATCGGGCGCGATGCTGTCGGCCTTCGTCGATGTCGCGGTGCGCGCCGACCAGACCGCGCAAGCCACAGCCGACCGGCTGGCCGAATCCGGTGCTCGCCTACCAGCGCGAAGCCATGTCCGGCTTGCCCGGCCGCACAGTTGAAACAACCTATCAGCTTTCCCAGCAATTCGACCTGGCCGGCAAGCGCGGTTTGCGGCGCGATGCCGCCGGGGAACGGCTGGCCGCGACGCAGGCCGACGCCGAACGGCGGCAGATTTCTTGTGCTTTGCAATCGCCTTCGAGCGGCCGGCATAACCCGCAAATCGAGCTGCGACGAACCACTGAGTTAGAGTGAACCCTGTTGCTTTTGAGTCGGCGTTGATGTGGATCAGATATCCCCAGCGTACCGAAATCGTCTGAAAAAAGGGGCGGTCGTATTTGAGCAGGGCGAAGCCATGCACGCTTGGCTGTAATGGACCCCGAGGGCAATGCAGGGGAGCCGTGAATCCTGGTTGAGACGAGGAGGCAATGCATGACAATCACGGTGTTCCTGGCGGATAACCACGGAGTGGTGCGTGATGGTGTGTGTCTTCTGCTGGAGGCGCAGACCGACATTCGTGTTGTCGGCAATGCCGCCAACGGGCGCGATGCGGTACGGGAAGTGCTGCGCTTGCGTCCGGATACTGTCATCATGGGTATTGCGATGCCGGAACTAAGCGGCATTGACGCGACCCTGGAAATCCGAGAAGCCTGCCCATCCGTCAAGATTCTTATCCTTTCGATGTTTTCCTCCATCGATCATGTTGCTCGTGCCTTGCAGGCTGGTGCTCACGGTTATCTCCTGATGGAGGCCACGGGAGCGGAGCTGGTCGATGCCGTCCGGGCCGTGCATGCCGGGCACCGTTACCTGAGCCAGAAGATTACCGGCACTGTTATCGACGACTACACATGCAGGCGCCACGCATCGAGTCCGCTGGCAAGCCTGAGCAGCCGCGAGAGGCAGATACTGCAATTGATCGCCGAAGGAAAATCCAGCGCGCACGCCGCGAAGATTCTCTTTCTTTCCCCCAAAACGGTGGAGACTTATCGCAGTCGGCTGATGCGCAAACTGGGCATCAGCGGCTTTCCCGACCTGATCAAGTTCGCCATTCAACACGGGTTGATTCCACTGGAATAATTTACTTCGCAGCTTGCACAGGAAGTCCCGGCAATTGCGCAACCGTTGTTTCAAGCAAATGCATGAGCGGGGCCGGATCGACGCCCAGCCATATCAGCAACACCACCAACGCCGCGAGTGCCGCACTTGCTGCGGGAGCCGCCGGCATGGCGGGCATTGGCGATTGTTCCAGCGCCGTTTCTGCAAGGGGAGCGGCCATCATGGCAATAATCCGTAGATAGTAGAACAGGCTGATCGTGCTGCCGATCACGAGAACAATGACGAGCAGCCATAAGGATGCGCCAACACCGGCTGCGGCCACGTAGAATTTGCCGACGAAGCCCATCGTCAACGGGATGCCGGCAAGCGACAGCAGCATGGCGGTGAATGCCGCCGCCAGCCATGGCCTGCGCCAGAACAGGCTGCGGTAATCCGCAAGATGGCCGCTATCGCGTTCCCGGCCACCCTCCGACAGCAGCGTGACGACGCCGAACGCGCCCAGCATGGTGACGAAATAGGCTGCGAGATAATAGCCGACTGCCTCGGCTGCCAGCGTGCCGGCAGCCAGGAACCCGACCAGCAGATAGCCGAGGTGCGCGATCGATGAATACGCGAGGATGCGCTTGACATTGTCCTGCAGCAGCGCCAGCAGATTGCCGATCAGGATCGATGCGATCGCGATCAGGCTCAATGCCAGGATGATCGATGGCGACCGATGTGCTTCCGTCGCGACGAAGTAGCGCAGCAGCAGTGCAAGCACCGCACCTTTCGAGACGGTGGCGATGAACGCGGCCACCGGTGCAGGAGCGCCTTCGTACACGTCGGGAGCCCACATGTGAAACGGCACCAGCGCCAGCTTGAAACCGGCGCCAGCCAGGATCAGCGCGAGCCCGGCAAGCAGGATGCCATTGGTTGGGGAGCCTGTTGCGATGAGCATGGTCCCGATCTCGTCGAACTGCATCGCCCCCAGTTGCGCATAGATCACTGCCATGCCGAACAGCAGGAATGCCGAAGAAAACCCGGTCAATACCAGGTATTTGATGGCGGCTTCGAGCGCTCGTTCGACGTTGCGCGGATAGGCGATCAATGCAAACAGGGCGATGCTGTACAACTCTAGCCCGAGCAGGAATGAGGCGAAATGGTTGCTTGCCGCCAGCACCGCGCCACCCAGCGCGGCCAGCAGCAACAGGATGTAGAGCGCGCCTGTGCCGCTTTCGCGGCTGCCGAAGTACGCGTGGCATAACACGGTAACGACGAAGCTTGCGGCGAACACCAGTCCTATGTAATACAGCGCGTAATGATCGATCAGCAGCAGCGGCGTGACCTGGCGAGGCCCGGCGCCGGCAGCCGGCAGCAGTGTTGCGAAGGACAGAATCAGTCCGAGCAGTGTCAGCCCCATTGTCAGGTGTCGATGGCGGTAAAAGGCAGCGGCCAGCATCACTACGACCACGCTTGTCGCGATGGCGATCAGGGGCAGCAAGGCAATCAGGTCGGCGGCATCCAGGTTCATTTTGCGTTTCCGCTTGCGAGGGTTTGCAGGTTGCTTAGGAACGAGCACGGAATAATTTCCCGATTTGTCTCGCGTCTGGCGGGCGCATTGCTGCGTTGCCTCTCGCTTGTGTGGCTCGCCACACGGCGCTCGGGTGCGCCTTGCACTGCATCCCGCCAGACACGTCCAAATCGGGAAGTTATTTCGCGCACGTTCCTTACCGCCGGAGCCGCGGCGTCAAGCACCGGCTGCGGATACAGGCCAAGCCAGATGCTGACAGCGACCATCGCTCCCAAGGTCATCGTTTCACGGATGGAGGAATCGCGTAAACGCCAGGCATGCGTGTTTTCGCCATGGAAGGTTTTCTGGACCAGGATCAGCGCGTATACCACTGCAGCAATCAAGCCCATGGTTGCCACGGCGGTCAGCCCGGTGCTGGCGCGATAGGCGCCCAGCAGCACCAGGAACTCGCCCACGAAACTGCCCATTCCCGGCAGGCCGAGCGCGGCGATGGCGAAGAACAATCCGAGCGCAGCCATGCGCGGCATGGTCGTCCACAGGCCGCCCATGCGTTGCATGTCGCGGGTGTGCATGCGCTCTTGCAGCGCGCCGACGATGATGAACAAGGCTCCGGTGCCGATGCCGTGCGCGATCATTTGCATCACCGCGCCGTTGAGCGCCCATGGGTTCCAGGCGAAGACGCCGAGCAGCACGAAGCCCATGTGGCTGACGCTGGTGTAGGCCACCAGCCGCTTGAGATCGTTCTGGGCAAACGCCAGCAAAGCGCCGTAGAGCACGCCCGCCGCACCCAATGTCATCGCCACCGGTGCGAAGGTCCGTGCCGCCTCCGGAAACAGCGGGACGGCGAAGCGCAACAAACCGTATGCCCCGGTCTTCAGCAATACGCCCGCCAGGATCACGCTGCCCGCCGTCGGCGCTTCGGTGTGCGCATCCGGCAGCCAGGTATGGAAGGGCAGGGCCGGCAGCTTGACCGCGAACGCGATGAAAAAGCCGAGCATGATCCACAGCGCCGTGGACGGTGCGACGAGCGTGCCCAGCAGGTCGACATAGTCGAAGCTGAATACGCCGCTGCTGCGGTAGTGGATGAAGACCAGCGCCAGGATCGACAGCAGCATCAGCAGCCCGCTGCCCTGGGTAAAGATGAAGAACTTGAACGACGCATAGCGGCGGTTCTCGTGGCCCCAGATCGCGATCAGAAAATACATCGGGACCAGCATCAGTTCCCACAGGAAGAAGAACAGGAACAGGTCCAGCGCGAGGAAGACGCCGACCGCACCCGCCAGTGTCCACAACAGGTTGAAGTGAAAGAAGCCGGTCCGCTCGCGGATCTCGGTCCAGGAACTCGCCACCGACACGATGCCGAGGAAAGCGGTCAGCACGATCAGCATCAGGCTCATGCCGTCCAGTGCGAGGTGAAAGCCGATGCCGAAGCGGGGAATCCATGGGATGCGGGTTTCCGCCAGCCATGCGTTGTTGGCGGCGGACGTGGCATCGCCGGCATGCTGCCCCCACAGCAGCAGCGCTAAAGCCAGGTCGAGCGTGACGGCGGCGAGCGCGATCCAGCGCGGCCAATCCTTGTGCCGGCGCTCGGCCGGCCAGGCCAGCAAGCCGCCGACGACGGGGATGAGAATGAGGGCGGCCGGCATCATGCGAACACCGAGATGAACAGGATGAGGATGGCGCCGGCGGCAATGCCGGCGGCATAGCGGCGCATCTGCCCGGTCTGGGTCGCGCTCAAGCCGCGATACAAAAAACGGCAGAGCTGCGCCAGCCCGCTGAATAGCGTATCGATGAAGTCGTGCCGGTCTATCCGTGCCAGCCACAGCCAGGGCCGTACAAACATGCGGTCGTAGAGCGCATCGAAGCCCCAGCCTGCATGCCAGAAAGTGCGTAGCGCCGAGGCGGGCTTACTCTGCGCGAATTGCTCGAGTGCATGCGGATGACGCAGGAACAGCAGGTAGGCGAGGAAGATGCCGCCAAGGGACGCAGCTGCGGCGAGCAGCGATAAAGTCAGCTCGATAGTGCGCGTGGCATGGACGAGCGGGGTCTGCGGCAAGGCCGTGTGGACGAAGTTGGAGAACAGGGTCAGATCGCCCAGAAGCGGCGGCAGTTCCAGCCAGCCTCCCGCGACGGAAAGCACCGCCAGCACGATCAGCGGAAGCATCATGCGCAGTCCGGGGCGCTGCAGTTCAGCTCCTCCCACTTCAAGGGGGCGGTTGGGAGGGGGATGGGTTTCTGGTGCAGTATGTTTTAACCCATCCCCACCCCGCCCCTCCCCTTGAAGGGGAGGGAGATGGACATCGGCGCCGAAAAAGGCGACGAATACCACGCGGAAAATATACAAACCGGTCAGGAGCGCACCAACCCATCCGGCAGCCCATAGCCACGGGTTGCCCTGCGGTGACGACCACGATTGCCACAGGATCTGGTCCTTGCTGTAGAACCCCGCCGTGACCAGGGGCAGCGCCGCGAGCGAAGCGCTGCCGATCAGGAAGGTCCAGAATACCGTTGGAAGTTGTTTGCGCAATCCTCCCATCCTGAAGATATTGTGTTCCTCATGCAGGCTTGCAATCACCGCCCCGGCGCAGAGGAACAGCAAGGCCTTGAAGAAGGCATGTGTCATGAAGTGGAAGATCGCGGCCGACCAGGCGCCCACGCCCAGGGCGAGGAACATGTAGCCGATCTGGCTGATGGTGGAATAGGCGAGCACGCGTTTGATGTCGTCCTGGGCGAGCGCGGAAAAACCCGCCGTCAGCAGCGTGAGCGCGCCGATCGCCGCCACCGCCAGCAGCACCGGCGGCGCCAATGCATAGAGTACGTGGGTACGCGCAATCAGATAGACCCCGGCGGTCACCATGGTCGCCGCGTGGATCAGGGCGCTGACCGGCGTCGGG
>DASVLY010000549.1:0-8399 GCA_036384635.1 Noviherbaspirillum sp.
TGTTGAACAGAATGAGGGGCATGATCTGGCAAGGTTTTTGTCAACAGAGGGATCGGGGCATAGTCTGAAGGTCGCCCTCATTTTACGTGTTGCATGCACGGGATTTTGGGTTAATCTGTACTGATGCCAATGCTTGGCTGCCATATAAAGCAATAAAAAACACGATTTCTTTGATCGGGCGTGGGCATTTCTACCTGTAAAAGTTATAGCACGCAATAAAATAGTAGTGCATAATACGAAATGTTTGTCTTGTGTCTTATATAAGACTGGTGTGACGCTATAGAACAAATTTGAAGTAGAACTTCATCTCTCATCTCTTTTCCTCCTTAACCCCGGAGCCTACGATGTATCAACATATCAAAGTGCCTGCCGACGGACAAAAAATCACCGTCAATGCCGATTTCTCCCTGAACGTGCCCGACAATCCGATCATTCCTTATCTTGAAGGCGATGGCACTGGCGTGGACATCAGCCCGGTGATGATCAAGGTGGTGGATGCGGCTGTGTCCAAGGCGTATGGCGGCAAGCGCAAAATCAGCTGGATGGAAATCTATGCTGGTGAGAAGTCGACCAAGGTGTACGGCCCGGACGTGTGGTTGCCGGACGAGACGCTGAAGGTGTTGAAGGATTATGTGGTTTCCATTAAAGGGCCGTTGACGACACCGGTTGGTGGTGGCATTCGTTCGCTGAATGTGGCGCTGCGTCAAGAGCTCGACCTGTACGTTTGCCTGCGTCCAGTGCGTTACTTCAAGGGCGTGCCGTCGCCAGTGCGCGAGCCGGAGAAGACCGACATGGTGATCTTCCGTGAAAATTCGGAAGATATCTATGCGGGTATCGAATGGGCGGAGGGTTCTGACGGTGCAAAGAAGGTGATCGATTTCCTGACCAAGGAAATGGGCGTCAAGAAAATCCGTTTCCCTGGTTCGTCCGGTATCGGCATTAAGCCGGTGTCGCGCGAAGGGACTGAGCGCTTGGTGCGCAAGGCGATACAGTATGCGATTGACAATGATAAGCCGTCCGTGACCTTGGTTCACAAAGGCAACATCATGAAGTACACCGAAGGCGGTTTCCGCGACTGGGGTTATGCGTTGGCGCAGCGCGAATTTGGCGCGCAACTGATCGATGGCGGTCCGTGGTGCAAGTTCAAGAATCCGAGGACAGGCAAGGAAATCACGATCAAGGATTCGATCGCTGATGCCTTCCTGCAGCAGATTTTGTTGCGTCCGAACGAGTACAGCGTAATCGCTACGCTTAACCTGAACGGCGACTATATTTCTGATGCGCTGGCTGCGCAAGTTGGCGGCATCGGTATCGCGCCGGGGGCTAACCTGTCGGATTCGGTCGCAATGTTCGAAGCAACCCACGGCACCGCGCCAAAGTATGCCGGCAAGGATTACGTGAATCCAGGTTCATTGATTCTGTCTGCGGAGATGATGCTGCGTCACATGGGCTGGACCGAGGCTGCTGACCTCATTATCAGTTCGATGGAGAAGTCCATCACGTCGAAGAAAGTCACGTATGACTTCGCCCGCCTAATGGAGGGCGCGACCCAAGTATCGTGTTCCGGCTTCGGCCAAGTAATGATCGAGAATATGTAATCCTCTCGATTTATAAGAAAAGGCCGGCAGATTGCCCGGCCTTTTTCAGCTTTGGCCGCAGCCAAAGCTGCTTAACTTTCTGCGCAAATTGTTCTTCACTGAAACAGCGTTTGATTACATCACTTGACCAGCGTATGCTCCAACGCGAAGCGGATCAGGTCTGCCTGTCCTTCGATGCCAAGCTTGCGCTTGATATTCAGGCGGTGGGTTTCGACCGTGCGTACACTTAAGTCCATTTCGCGTGCGATATGCTTGTTCGACTTGCCAGTTGCTATGCATCGCAATACTTCTCGCTCGCGCGGAGTCAACAGCATCGCCGGCGGCATGGGCTTGGAAAGCTGCTTTGCTAATCCGGCGCTGTAATAGATGCCACCAGACATCACTGTATCGATTGCAGTAATAATGTCCTCCGCTGGTGCATCTTTGAGCACATAACCACGTGCACCGGCCTGAATTGCCTGCATTACGTATTCTGCCTTGTCGTGCATCGAGAGCATCAACACTGCGATTTCAGGATAAAGGGTATTGAAGCGGCCGGTCAGTTCAATGCCGTTCATGCCGGTGAGGTTAATATCCATCAAGGCCAAATCGATCATCTGACTTGCCGCATGTTGCAGCGCTTCTGTGGCATTGCCGGCTTCCGCCACGACGGCAAAATGCGGGATGGTCTCCAGACGTGCGCGTAGACCGTCGCGTACCAGCGGATGATCATCGACCAGAAGAATATGAACATAGGGTTGGGTCAGCATATTGACTCACACTCGGGGTAGGGTTGTGATGACTTGAGTTCCTTCGGCGGAGGATACCAGCAGCAGCTTCCCGCCAACAGCTTCCGCGCGTTCATGCATGTTGTGCAGGCCAATGCCGCGTTTGGGGTGTTGTGCGATCTGCGCTACGTCGAAGCCGACACCATTGTCAGAAACGATAAGCTGAACACTGGTCTTGTCACCGGTCAGGCGCACACTGACTTTGGTTGCATTAGCATGTCGCTTGATGTTGGTAAGTGTTTCCTGCGCAATGCGGAATAACACGGTATTTGCGACGTCGGTGAGCCCATCGACCGTGCCTTCTGATTCGCATGTCGTGGCAATCGACGTATGCTCGCTGAATTCGCGCGTCAGGTGTTCGAGCGCTGTGGCGAGACCCAAGTCGTCCAATAACGCGGGGCGAAGGTCGTGCGAAATGCGGCGGACTTCACCCAGTACGTCGTTCAGTTGCCCAGCTGCTCGGTCGAATGATTTGCGGGCCGGCTCTGCTTGGGATGCCGCCAGTTTCGCAATGCCGGATTCAATCTGCAGCTTAATCGACACCAGCCATTGGCTGATACCATCGTGCAAGTCGCGAGACAGGCGGGCGCGCTCGTCTTCTTGCGAGCGCACCACACGTTGCGCGAGCACTTTTAATTTTGCATCCGCCACCCGATATTCGCTGATATTGAGCACTAGTCCGGACAGTGCGATGATCAGCGCGCTGGTAATTGCAATCGCCGCGATCCACAGCATTGTGCGTTGCGTGTTACTGGAAATTTGGGTGTCAATCTTCGCGAGTGCCGCATCGACATCATCCAGGTAAATGCCAGTGCCCAATATCCAACCCCAGCGATCAAGCATCACAACGTATCCGAGCTTGGGCGCGACCTTGCCGGAAGATGGTTTTTCCCACAAATAGTGCACCAAACCGCCGCCGGCTTTTGCCTGGTTGATCAGGTGCTGGATGGTTGGTCTGCCGTTTGCATCTTTCAGGTTCCAGAGGTTATGTCCGACAAGTTCTGGCTGGCGTGGGTGCATCAGGTTGTTGCCTTGCAGGTCATATACGAAAAAATAACCGTCGTCGCCGTAATCGAGCTTGGCGAGGATGGCTTTCGCTTCGCTCAGCGTCGCTTCGTCTTGCCGTCCGGATTCGTACAGGTGGGCAATCGAGCGCGTGCCGAGGGAAACATAATGCGTGAGTTCCGCTTCTTTGCTTGCCAAGTAGGCGGCCTCGACCGATGCGCGCTGCTGTTGTGCTAACAGGATGGTTTGATGGCGGACCGCGAGGGCAATTGCAAATAATGCAATAATCAGTGGTGTGATCGCAAGCAGTATGACTTTTTGTCGGAGCTTCATGAAGTGTTACTTTATCGCTATTTCCATTGGAAACGATTACATGCTATTACGGTGCACGCTTTGCATGGTATTCATGCAAAACGCTGTAATGCCGGTTTGCTAGCTGCGTCAGTCTGATTCCGCAGACGAAAAAAAACCCCGCAGTAACGGGGTTTCGATTGCTCTTGCTAATCGGTGTGATTAGTTTAGCTATTCTGAATATTGGAAGCTTGCTTGCCTTTGGGGCCTTGCGTTACTTCGAACGACACTTTTTGACCTTCTTTGAGAGTCTTGAAGCCGTTCATTTGAATTGCAGAAAAGTGGGCGAACAAATCTTCACCGCCGTCATCCGGCGTGATAAAGCCGAAGCCTTTGGAGTCGTTGAACCACTTGACGGTACCTGTTGCCATAAAAGCGTCTTTCAAATAATGACTAATCACACGAGCCGTATAAGCAAGAAGCTCCGCGTAACGCTGCCCCCTCCTAAAACTTGCTCACTTCAATTAACAATCGCATAACTACCGAATTGTCAACGAATACCATTGTTCACGCAAAAAAAATAAAAGTCAAGGCGCATTTCTTGTACTTTTTGAGCTATTACAATGTATTTGCATCGCCGTGATTCTTGAATTAAATCGTTTTAGCTTTATCTGCGGATCAGGGGGAAACGGCGTAATATACAGACAGAATATCCTTTACTTCTGCGCATTGCGCAAAAGTTGATCGAATTAGAATGGAAGCATGACGACTCAGCACGAAAACGGTACAGTACTTGCTAAGCAAGAGCAGAAACTCAAGCCACCACCGATGTATCAAGTACTGCTTCTGAACGACGATTACACTCCAATGGAGTTTGTGGTCGCGATTATTCAGGAGTACTTTAACAAGGACCGCGAAACGGCAACGCAGATCATGCTCAAGGTTCATCGTGACGGAAAAGGTATGTGCGGCGTCTATCCAAAAGACATAGCATCGACTAAAGTAGAATTGGTTTTAACCCACGCTCGAAAAGCAGGACATCCCCTGCAATGCGTGATGGAGGAAGCATGATTGCGCAGGAACTTGAAGTTAGTTTGCATATGGCTTTTGTCGAGGCGCGCCAAGCCCGGCATGAGTTCATCACGGTCGAGCACCTGCTGCTTGCGTTGCTCGACAATCCGTCTGCGGCAGAAGTGCTGCGTGCGTGTGCGGTCAATATCGAGGATCTGCGTAAAACGTTGACCAATTTCATAACGGACAACACGCCGACTGTACCTGGTACCAGCGAAGTGGACACGCAGCCGACCCTCGGCTTTCAGCGCGTGATCCAGCGCGCGATTATGCATGTGCAGTCGGCGTCGAACGGCAAGAAGGAGGTTACCGGTGCGAACGTCTTGGTCGCAATCTTCGGCGAAAAGGATTCGCATGCGGTGTATTACCTGCACCAGCAGGGCGTTACCCGCTTAGATGTGGTGAATTTCATTTCGCACGGCGTACGCAAGGACCAGCAGACAGATTCGCAGAAGGCGCCGGAAGGTGCGGAAGACGCGCAATCCGAAGGTCAGCAGAAGGAAAGCCCGCTCGACCAGTTTACGCAGAACCTGAACAAACTCGCGGCGGAAGGCAAGATCGATCCGCTGATCGGTCGTGAGGCCGAGGTTGAGCGCGTGATCCAGACCTTGTGCCGCCGTCGCAAGAACAACCCGCTCTTGGTCGGCGAAGCAGGCGTCGGCAAGACCGCGATCGCAGAAGGGCTGGCGTGGCGTGTCACGCAAGGCGATGTGCCGGAAGTGCTGCAGAATGCGGTCGTATACTCGCTCGATATGGGGGCGCTCTTGGCAGGGACCAAATATCGCGGTGATTTCGAGCAGCGCTTGAAAGCGGTGCTCAAGCAGTTGCGTGACAACCCGCACGGCATCCTGTTCATTGACGAGATTCACACGATCATTGGTGCCGGTTCGGCCTCCGGCGGCACGCTGGATGCATCCAATCTGCTGAAGCCGGCGCTGTCTTCCGGTCAGCTGAAGTGCATCGGGGCGACCACATACACGGAATTCCGCGGTGTGTTCGAGAAAGATCATGCGTTGTCGCGCCGATTCCAGAAAATCGATGTGAATGAGCCGACTGTGGAACAGACAGTGCAAATCCTGCGTGGCCTGAAATCGCGCTTCGAGGAGCACCATGGCGTCAAGTATTCGTCGTCGGCGCTGACATCGGCGGCGGAGTTGGCGGCGCGTTTTATTAATGACCGTCACCTACCGGACAAAGCGATTGATGTGATTGACGAGGCTGGTGCTGCGCAACGCATTCTGCCGAAGTCGAAGCAGAAGAAAACGATTGGTAAATCCGAGATCGAGGACATCATCTCGAAGATTGCACGCATTCCGCCGCAGACCGTCAATCAAGACGACCGCACCAAGCTGCAGACGATTGATCGAGACCTGAAGAACGTGGTATTCGGTCAGGATCCTGCGATCGAAGCGCTGGGTTCTGCAATCAAGATGGCTCGTGCTGGCCTGGGCAAGACCGACAAACCGATCGGCGCCTTCCTGTTCTCGGGGCCGACTGGCGTTGGCAAGACCGAGGTGGCAAAGCAATTGGCGTTTATCCTCGGCATCGAACTGATCCGCTTCGACATGTCGGAGTACATGGAGCGCCACGCAGTCTCCCGCCTGATCGGCGCGCCGCCTGGCTATGTCGGTTTTGACCAAGGAGGACTGCTTACCGAAGCGATCACAAAAAAACCGCACGCAGTGCTGCTCTTGGACGAGATCGAAAAGGCACACCCGGATATCTTCAATATTCTGTTGCAGGTGATGGATCATGGCACGCTCACTGACAACAATGGCCGCAAAACTGATTTCCGCAACGTGATCATCATCATGACCACCAACGCGGGAGCTGAAGCCTTGCAGAAGCGGTCGATCGGTTTCACCGAGAAGAAAGAAGCGGGCGATGAGATGGCAGACATCAAGCGCATGTTCACGCCGGAATTCCGCAACCGTTTGGATGCGATCATCAGCTTTAAGGCGTTGGACGAAGAGATCATTCTGCGTGTGGTTGACAAGTTCCTGATGCAGCTCGAAGAGCAACTGCACGAGAAGAAGGTGGAGGCTGTCTTTACCGATAGCCTGCGCCGCTTCCTTGCGAAGAAGGGCTTTGATCCGCTGATGGGTGCGCGCCCAATGGCGCGCCTGATCCAGGACATGATCCGCAAGGCGCTGGCCGACGAATTGCTGTTTGGTAGGTTGGTGTCCGGTGGTCGCGTGACGGTCGGCCTCGACGACAAGGAGCAGATCAAGCTCGATTTCGCCGAAGGGGACACTTCGCCGCCACCAGCGCCGGAAGAAACTCTGGAAGTCGAGTGACTGGCTGGCTTCAAACTCAAGAAACCCGGAAGTAATTCCGGGTTTTTTTCATTCAGCGGCTATTGCAAGGCAGAACGTCGCTGTCGGCAGCGATGGCCTTGTACGGCGCGATTCGGTAGATTTGAGCTGAAGAAACGTTGCGGTTAACGTGATTTGCGCAACGCTGCTGTGCACTCTTTAACTAGCCCCGGACCGCGGTAGATGAGTCCAGTGTATAACTGCACAAGTGATGCGCCGGCAGCGATCTTTGTTTGTGCATCCTGGCCGGTAAGAATACCGCCGGTGCCGATGATCGGTAATGCGTCTCCCAGTTCCGCCTTTAGCGCTCGTATCACCTCATTGGAGAGTTCAAATACCGGTGCGCCGGACAGGCCGCCGGTTTCTTCCGCATACGGCAAACCTTGCACTGCATTGCGCGTGATTGTGGTGTTGGTAGCGATAACCGCATCCATTTTGTGGCGCATCAGGGCGGACGCGATTGTCTTGATTTGCTCGGTATTGATATCTGGTGCAATCTTGAGCGCGATGGGAACGTAGCGAGTGTGACGGTCGGCCAGACGTTGTTGCGCATCCTTCAACTGTGACAGTAGCGCATCGAGTTCCGATTCGCCTTGTAGCTGGCGCAGGTTCTTGGTATTTGGAGACGATATGTTGACCGCCACATAACTTGCGTAAGGGTACACCTTGTCCAGGCAATACAGGTAGTCGTCCGCTGCGCGTTCGATCGGTGTGTCTGCGTTTTTGCCAATGTTCAGGCCGAGTATGCCTTGCTTGTCCTGGTAAAACTTTGATGCCTGCACATTTGCGATAAATGCATCGACCCCGCCGTTGTTGAAACCCATACGGTTGATGATCGCGTTCGCACGCGGCAGGCGGAACATGCGTGGCTGCGGATTGCCCGGCTGTGCACGTGGCGTGACCGTGCCCACTTCGATGAAACCAAAACCCAGTGCAGCCAACCCGTCAATGTAGGTTCCATCCTTGTCCAGCCCTGCGGCCAAGCCGACCGGATTGGGAAAAGTGATGCCCATCACGGTTCTCGGATCCGGGTGCGGACGCGCGATGAAGCTGGTCACGCCGCAGGTGGCAGCACGTTTGAGAGCGGGTAGCGTCAGGTTGTGTGCGGTTTCCGGATCGAGCGAAAACAGGAGGGGGCGGGCGAGGGTGTACAGAAGGTTGTCGGACATACGGAGCCAAGTTGCGACGCGAGCGCGGTCAAAGCCGCTATTCTAACCTGAGCTCGGGATAAGCCGGATCAGCGGCATGCTGGCGCCGAAGAGGTCAGGGGTAAGCGCGGCTTGTTCGGCGCCAGGCAATAAGCAATGATGCCGGCCATCAGATTGACCATGAAATTGCTGTGTGAACGGTGG
>DASVLY010000550.1:0-10674 GCA_036384635.1 Noviherbaspirillum sp.
TTTCCATTGTTTTCGGAAAGATATTCAAAACCGAAATTACCGGCTACGCGCCCTATATCCTGTCCGGCATGATCGTGTGGGAATTCATCACGAGTACAGCAATGGGCGGTTCTCTGGCCTTCGTGCAGGCCGACGCTTATATCAAGCAATGCCATCATCCGCTGGCAATCTACACGCTGCGCACGACGCTGACCAACCTCATGGTGCTCATGCTGGCCAGCACCAGCCTGATAGCCTGGGTACTGGCGGTCATGCCGCAGAACTTCGGCCGGAGCTGGCTCGCCGCGATTCTGATTTATCCGATTGTCATGCTCATTGCATGGCCGATGGCCACCCTGCTTGCTTATCTGGGTGCGCGCTTTCGCGACGTGCCGCATGCACTCGGCCTGGTGTTTCAAGCCTTGTGGTTTATCTCGCCGATTTATTTCGAAGCCAGCGTATTTCGTAACGGGAATCTGCATGTGCTGGTCGACTACAACCCGATCTATCACTTGCTCGAAATCGTGCGCGCGCCGCTGTTGCACGGCGCATGGCCACGGCCGGAAAACTTCATCTACTGTTTTGGCCTTATTGCGGCATTGCTGTTGCTCACCTGGCTGATCGGCCGCAATGCGGAAAAAAGAGTCATTTTTTATTTATGAGAACCAACCGCATTTTGCTCAAGGGAATCGACCTGCACTACTCGTCCGTCGCATTCAAGGAACGCTCCCTGAAGTCGCTGCTCGCACAAGCGTTGAATGTGCGGCGCCCATCGCCCAAAGTGCATGATGTGCACGCATTGAAGAATATCTCGCTCGACATCCGTTCCGGCGAGCGGGTCGGACTATTGGGGCATAACGGCGCCGGCAAGAGCACCTTTTTGCGCATGGTGGCGGGGCTCTATCCGATCTCGCATGGAACGCGCCTTGTTGAAGGCACGGTGCGCTCCCTGTTCGATCTGAGTCTCGGCTTCGAACCGGACGCGACAGGGCGCGAGAACATCCTGTATCGCGGTCTGCTGCTTGGCCTGTCACCCAGGTTCATGCGCGCCATCGAGGAAGAAGTCGTCGAGTTTGCGGGCCTCGGCGAATTTATCGACTATCCGATCAAGACTTATTCCGCCGGCATGCAGGTGCGCCTGGCTTTTGCGATTTCCACTGCGGTGGGAGGCGATATCTTGTTGCTCGATGAAGTAATCGGCGCAGGCGATGCGAATTTCATGGAGAAAGCCAAACAGCGCATTACGAGCCTGATCGAACAAGCTGAAATCATGGTGCTGGCTTCGCATGATTTCTCAGCGCTGTCGTCGCTCTGCGAACGCGGGCTGGTCTTTCATCACGGCGAACTGATTTTCGATGGTCCGATCGGTGAATCCATCCTCTGGTACAAGAAGGTCAACGGAATCGAATCATGAGCGGCCGTCCTGTTCGCGTGCTATGGCTGTTGAATCACACGACGCTGCGCCGGTTTGAGGTGGGCCAGCTTCGCGCACTCGGTATCACTGAAATATTCAGTCCGAAGCGTTTTCCCTACGATGAAGGAAATCTCTCTGCCAGCGTGGATGAAACGCTCGACGCCAGTCTCACGATACCGGTTGAGGAGCTGCAGATTCTCAACCGCGAAGACTGGTACGCGCATCCGAGCCGGCAAGCATGGGACATCGCGAACCAGTATTTCGATATTGCGATGATCGGCTTTTTCCCCGAGCAGATCGCGTCCTGCGTGCGCCATTTCCGCGGCTCGGTCATCCTGCGCGTTTTCGGACTGGCGAAGGGCCACTCCTATACGAAAATACTGGCCGATGCTCTGGGCCCGGCCTTCTTCGACAAACTGAGGAACATGGGGAACAGGTTCTGGTTCGGCGCGGGCTACGCGCACTTGATCGATGAAGAAGGCGATGTATTCAGGCGGCGCAATTGCTTCCTGCCGGTCGGGCTGGAAGGCGAGTTAAAGACACAAGCATGGCGAGGAAGCGACAAGAGGATTTTTTTTGTCTGTCCGCGCATAGGAACGTCCCCCTATTTCAACGCCATTTATCGCGCCTTCACGAACCACTTCTCGGGTCTGGATTACGTCATCGGCGGTGCGCAGCCGATCCGCGTGGAAGATTCCAGAGTGCTGGGGTTCGTATCCCAGGAAGAGCACGAACGGAACATGCGGGAAATGCGGGTAATGTTCTATCACAGCAGCGAGCCTAATCATGTGCATTACCACCCGTTTGAAGCGATACAAGCCGGTATGCCGCTGGTATTCATGGCCGACGGCATGCTGGACCGTCTGGGAGGAACACACTTGCCGGGACGCTGCAAAACAATCAGGGAAGCCCGCGAAAAAATCGCGCGTATCCTGGATGACGACTGGCAGTTGATCGAAACAATCCGCAACAGCCAGTTGCGCCTGCTGAAACCTGTGAGGCCAGAGAACTGCGCAGTCCACTGGCAGGCGAATTTTCAACGCATACTCGACACCATCAACAAAGCTCAAGCCGTTGCGCCGTCAAGCGCTACGCAGCCATACCGGATTGCGGTGATCGTGCCCACCGGCTACCGGGGAGGCAGCCTGCGCGGCGCAAAACTGCTGGCAACGGCTATTGAAACCGGCGCGCGACTGGCCGGGCACAGCATAGAAATCATACTGGGCCACCTTGACGATCCGGTCACTTATTCTGAGGACCAGTTTTCCGATCTGCCGTCTTCGATCAAAAAGCGCCCTTACACATGGCGCACGCTCAAGCGTCCTGAAGCGCGGCGCGCGATGGCTTACGCAGGATTGCCGCTTTCGTCGGAATCGGAAAACTACCTGGTACCCGACGACGGCATCAGGCAATTCATGGATTGCGGTCTGTGGATCATCGTGTCCGACCGGCTCGAACATCCGGTACTGCCGCTGCGCCCCTATGCATTAATGGTGTACGACTACCTGCAACGCTATGAACCCTTGCTGCCGCAAGCCATGAATGAGCGCCTGATCCGCGTTGCACATGCGGCAGAACGGGTGTTCGTCACAACGGAATTTACTCGCCGGGACGCGCTCCGGTTCGCCGGTCTGCCGAAGAGCAAGGTAGTCAAACTCCCGATGCTGGCCCCCGCATTTTCCCTTGGCAAGGTTGTCAAAGACGACGCCGGCGGGCCAGCCTATTTCTTATGGACGACCAATCTTGCGCCGCATAAGAACCATGAAAATGCGTTCAAGGCCTTGCAGTTGTATTACGAAATGTACGGCGGCATGCTGGAGTGCCATATCAGCGGAGTCGATACGAAAAATCTCCTCAAGAGCAATCTCTCCCATCTCAAACCGCTGCATGCAATTGCAAATGGCAGCGCTGCCCTGACACGTCAATTGCGCTTGCTGGGAGAGCTTCCCGACCACGCCTATCAACGCCATCTCGCAGGCGCTGCATTTCTGTGGCATACGGCCCGCATCGATAACGGAACGTTTTCCGTTGTGGAGTCGGCGCACCTGGGCGTACCGTCTTTGTCCAGCGATTATCCGGCAATGCGGGAAATCGATGCGCAGTTTCAGTTGAATCTTGCATGGATGGACTCGTGGAATCCGGAGGACATGGCCTATCGCCTGAAAAAGATGGAAACGGAAGCGGATGCCGTGCGCGGGAAATTACCGTCGGCGCACGCCCTGGCCATGCAATCGATCGAGCAACTGGCGCCGGCCTACTGGGAAGCTGTGCGGAGGTGCCTGTGAAAAAATACGGCATCTATCTCGCCTACTCTCCAACCGTCGACATGCGTGCCGAAGGACTCGGCCGGCACCTGGCGGAATTCCTCAAGGGTGCGCAAGCGCGCGGCGACATTTGCTTCGTCATTGCCTGCCCAAGCTGGCTGCGCGCGAACCTGCTCGAATTGTTCGAAGCTTCCGGGGTTCATCCGGACAGTTTCGAAATGCTTTCGCCGGAGAGTAAACCATTGCTGCTTCGCGCGCACGAATGTTATGTCAGGTTCAGACGCCGCTCTGTGCGTGATACGCAACATCCCCCACTGCAAAGCCGGCTGCGTACACTTCGATCGAAAGTCATCGGGTATGCCGAAAGGAAGCTTGCCACAAGCCGCAGTCTTGCAGGGGCTGGAATGGCGGCCCTTGCTTTTTTCCCGCTTCTTGCAGCCGGCGTATTGGCCTTTGCATTCATGCGGATTTTTTCCCTGGCGCGTATTGCGGGAAGAAAGGCCAAGTCACTGCTTGCCCGCCATCCTGTCATTCGCAAGTATCGTACCGGCCTCGACACCTGTACATCATCCCGCCCCAAACCGGAACCATTCGTCATCCGGCTTTATCGATTGATGGAAGAAGCGGAAGTGAGCCTGATGCGGGAGTTGATCGAAAAGAGAAAGGACATCGCCGCCTGGTACAGCCCAACGGCGTTTTGGCCGCATTTCAACGAAATTCCCGCACCTCGGCTCATCTGCGTGCCGGATGTGGTATTGACCGATTTCCCGGCAGGTTTTGCTCCGCTCGGCGACGACCGGATGCTCGACAGCTTCAGGAAAGTGGAACGGACGATCGAGAATGGCCAGTACTTCATCAGCTATAGCGCGGATGTCAAATGGAGAACCCTGGTCGATCGTTATCACATCGATCCTGCAGCAATAACCATTGTTCCGCACGGCGCCAACCGGTTGGATGAGGTCGTAGCGATGTCCGGCTTTGCGGACAATGAAACGGCGACCGATGCACTATGCCGCAGCCTGCTGCAGGCTGCGCTGAGAAAGGCGCTCAACAATGGCTGTGCCCGCCTGTTCAGCGCTGGCGACATGCGCTTCGTTTTCTATGCAAGCCAGTTCCGGCCCAACAAGAATGTTCTGTCATTGCTGCGGGCTTATGCATATCTGTTGAGGCGTCGCCATATCGGGCACAAGCTCATTCTGACCGGGAATCCCAAAATGATGCCGGAGATCGGCCAGTTCGTCACAGAACATCATCTGCAAAATGATGTTCTCTTTCTGAACCGGCTGTCCGCGCAAGAGCTTGCCGCATGCTACAGAATGGCCAGCCTTGCGGTAAATCCCAGCCTCAGCGAGGGAGGATGCCCGTTTACCTTCACCGAAGCATTATCGGTCGGCACACCGGTAGTCATGGCGCGCATTCCGGTGACGGAAGAAGTGATCATCAACCCGGAATTGCAGGATGCGATGCTGTTTGATCCATACGACTGGAAGGACATCGCAGATAAAATCGAATGGGGTCTTCAGAACCGCCAGTTGCTGCTTGCCAGGCAAAAACCGTTTTACGAACAGTTGGCGCAGCGGAGCTGGCGCAATGTGGTGGACGAATATGTGGAAATTCTTGACCGGATCTCCGCACGCCATGCGGAGGCGCAATGAACGAGTATAAAGGCCTGCTCATCCTCGGCTTCGGCGGACACGCACGCAGCGTCGCGGATGTGGCGCTCGCTGCGGGATTTCGCTCGCTGTTGTTTGTTGATGAGCATGCGAGGGAAGATGAGCATTTTGTCGGACATCGGGTACAGCCCGAGTTGCCACACCAGCTTCCCGAAGGATGGGCGTGTTTTCCGGCTGCCGGGGATAATCATCGGCGGCAAATGCAGGTCGCGTCGATCCTATCGGCAGGATGGCCGCTGGCGACCGTGATTTCTCCATCTGCCACCATCGGCGCGGGCGCCATCGTTTCACCCGGGAGCTTTGTCGGTCATCATGCGCATGTCGGCCCGATGGCCAGGATAGGTTTAGCGGGCATCGTCAATACCGGCGCCATCGTTGAGCACGAGTGCATCATTGGCGATTATGTTCACGTGTCCGTTCATGCGACAACCGCTGGGCGCAGCCGGCTGGGTGATTATGTGTTTCTGGGTGCGGGTGCGACTGTGATTGACGGGGTGACAGTTACAAGCAATGTGGCTGTCGGTGCTGGGGGTGTTGTCATTACTTCGATTGACAGCTCTGGCACGTATGTAGGGGTTCCGGTACGGCGAATCAAACCGCTGTCTTGATCGATCCGCACTTGCTGGATTCGGACAATAAATTACTTAGGCTTACTTTACAGTAGCTTATCCCCCATTGTCGCACTTTAATCAACCGTCAACTATGCCGTTGAACCTCTGTTGAACCATTTCCGCAGTTTACTTCGGCTGTGGTTGTCCAAGCTGCTCAAAGTAATCAATCAACTCATGTACGCGTGTACTTGGATTCAAACTCCCCTCTTTCAATGCCTGATCCAAGACATTCGGTGAGACTTGCCGCGCAACATCAAGCCTTGGAAACAACATATCAAAGACGCTTTTCCCCCCACCCTTTACATACTTATTCATACCTTCACAGGCATGTAATGCACTTACGACCTGATCTCCGGCCGACTTATTTCCTGCTGCAGCATACGGCTTACGGTTGTATCCGAAGTGCAACAAATACCAGAACTCGAAACACGGATATGACGAAATTACTGTGATCTTTGACACCGTTTTAGCCAGCTCAATAGCCTCATCAAAACTTTCGTGGGTGTCTCTATCTATAACACAAAACACCTGATCGAAATTTTTAAGCTGGTCAATTGCTTCGCGAACAATACCTATTGATCAGTATTTCCGCAATGCGCCACCTTAACGTCGACGTGGCAGCGGAAATATACCTTTGCGTCGTCAAGGTAATTCTTACTAGACTTACTGTCCTCACAGAGAACAAGTACCGTTGGTTGGGGTTTATAACGCGCAGGCCTCCGCGCAAATGAACTCGCTGTACGCCCCATGCTTAACTCTTACGAATAACTGGCAATCCACGATAGCGCCCTTCGTAGTAACGCTTCTCAACGTCTTCACTCTCACGTCCATCAAATTCATGAATCGACCGTAGTTGAGTTGCACCATTCCTATCACGCTCAGTAATCCAAATTTGATCGCGCCGCAGCAGTTTTGTATCCATCAAATGCGTATCGTGCGTTGTAAAAATAAGCTGAACCGGCTGCTCAAATTGCAAATGCTTTCTGACGAGGTTGGCTACGATTTCAGGATGAAGACTGCTATCTAATTCGTCGACAGCAAGCACACGGAAAGGAGTGTTCTCATGTCCAAATAAACTCCAAGGTAACCAGAACCCAATAAGTCCTTTGGTTCCTTCAGATTCCTCTTCGAAGCTAAAATCTGCCTCTCCCAATACGGTCTTATGAGTAAGAGTTGTTTTGCTCTGGGAATTACCGAAAGCAAACAGACCGGCACTTGTGCGATCGTCTAACCCAAGACCTGCAGCTGTAAATTCCGGCTGTGGTATTGGATCAAATCGCATCGACGTAACAGGAACATCAACCTCCTGTAGAAACGACGCAATTTCAACGGCTAAACTGGGGTTCTTTTTTGCCACCCTTTGAGACGCCTGAGTAAGGGAGGCCATACCATCAGTGACAACATAGACCCCCTCCGAAATCCATTGAAAAGGTATTCTTAGCTGATTAAATTCCTCGCTACTATTTGCGACAGCCTGAGAGATAAACAACGTCTTAGGACCTGTCAATTTACGCCATGTCTGGTGCAAATCCCTTCCGCCCTCTAACTCCCTGCCGAACTCATACTTTTCACCTGTTTCTGAGTGCAGCCTCTCATACAACAGCGTCTCTTTGCCTTTTGGAAAGGCAATTAGTCTCTCTTCGATCACTCGATCCGCTGTAGTCGAAAGTTCAAACTGGTAGCGTTGCTCCTTAACTATAAAATTCAGCTCGAATCTGCTTGGCTGATTAGATAGCTGCTTATCGAAACGAAATGGCTTAACCGGGATAGATCCAGAGTCGCTTGGTTTCGATTTTGCAATGGTTTTTACGACGTTCAGAGCCCTAAGCAGATTACTTTTACCAGAAGCGTTCGGTCCATAAATTGCCGCAACTTTCAGCAAGTCTGGAAGCTTCTCCCCCTCCACTACTGGGGAGAAGACATTTTCACGCTTCCGGAGCCTGGGCGCTGCAACCATTGAGAAGGTCTGTCTCTCACGAAAAGAACAATAGTTACTGACTGAGAATTCGATCAACATGTGGAAATCCAGCAGAAAAATGGAAATTTACTCTGACCATTATCGCTCTTTTTGCCATTATCTGCAGTTTTTCTGCACTTTGATTGAGAATTCTTGAGGATTTACTTTGCCACTCCAGTTCGGCATGGGCTGCGGGTCAACAAGGCTGACTCAAGTCGGATTCACCGCACCTCGATCATGTGAAGGTCTGATTGCTAAAGCCTGCCTGGCGATCAGCGCTCGATGGTACAAAACGGAGCAATTGCGCATCACTCAGGTACGTGACAGCGTTATTCAGTTCGTCAAAACGAAGTCCAGCAAGTCACGCGCGGTACCAATCACAGAAAACCTGGAGGGGGAATTGAAGGCCCATCATGAAGAGCATAGCGAAGACGAGCGAATATTCGTTAGCGCCTATTCGGCATTTCGCGAGAGCATCATCCAAGCGAAGCTAAAGATGTCGGACGGGCAGCTCACCTACATTCTCCGTCATACGTTCGCTAGCCACTTCATGATGAACGGCGGGAATATTCTGGCTCTGCAGAAGCTCTCGGTCATCACAGCCTGACCATGACCATGCGTTACGCTCACTTGTCGCCGGACCACCTTCAGGAAGCGCGGCGATTGAACCCGCTGGCGCGCATAAATCTCGGTTGAACCTTTACAAAACAAAAGGGGTTACGCCGAAACGTAACCCCTTGATTTTACTGGTGGGCCTCCCGTGAGTCGAACACGGCACCAACGGATTATGAGTCCGCTGCTCTAACCAAGCATGAGCTAGAGGCCCAATCTTTTACTTGCGGGCTTAGCCCGCGCTGTTCTCACCTTGCCCTCGAGAAGAGGATCAGTTTGAACTTGGGTTCTTACTATACTAGATCAGTTGCCTTCGAGGAAGCTCTTCAGCTTGTCGGAACGCGACGGGTGGCGTAGCTTGCGCAGCGCTTTCGCTTCTATTTGACGAATGCGCTCGCGCGTGACGTCGAACTGTTTGCCGACTTCTTCCAGCGTGTGGTCAGTCGACATTTCGATACCAAAGCGCATGCGCAACACCTTCGCTTCGCGTGGCGTCAGCGAGTCCAGCACATCCTTGACCACGCCGCGCATCGAAGCATGCAACGCTGCGTCAGCCGGAGCCAGCGTGTTGTTGTCTTCGATGAAGTCGCCAAGATGCGAATCGTCGTCGTCGCCGATCGGTGTTTCCATCGAAATCGGCTCCTTCGCGATCTTCATAATCTTGCGAATCTTGTCTTCCGGCATTTCCATCTTGATCGCCAGTGTCGCCGGATCCGGCTCGGCGCCGGTTTCCTGCAGGATCTGGCGCGAGATACGGTTCATCTTGTTGATCGTTTCGATCATGTGCACCGGAATACGGATGGTGCGCGCCTGGTCCGCGATCGAACGCGTGATTGCCTGACGAATCCACCATGTCGCATAGGTCGAGAATTTGTAGCCGCGGCGGTATTCGAACTTGTCCACCGCCGTCATCAGGCCGATATTGCCTTCCTGGATCAGGTCGAGGAACTGCAGACCGCGGTTGGTGTACTTCTTCGCGATCGAGATCACCAGACGCAAGTTCGCTTCGGTCATCTCGCGCTTGGCCTTGCGGGCCTTCATCTCGCCTGCCGCCATCTTCTTGTTGATGTTGCGCAAGTCCGGCAACGGCAGCACGACGCGCGCTTGCAGGTCGATCAGCTTTTGCTGCAACTCCTTGATGGTCGGCACATTACGGCCGAGCACCGCGCTGTACGGATGGCTGCCGGCGACTTCGCCGTCGATCCAGTCGAGATTGGTTTCATTACCCGGGAAGACCTTGATGAAGTGCGCGCGCGGCATACCGCAGCGATTCACCGTAACGTCCAGGATCTGCTTTTCGAGGTGACGTACTTCGTCGACCTGGCCGCGCAGCGTATCGCACAGCTTTTCAACAAACTTCGCAGTAAAGCGGATCGACAGCAGTTCGTTAGAGATGGTTTCCTGCGCCTTCACGTAGGACTTGGAGTTATAACCCTCCTTCTCGTACGCCTTGCGCATCTTTTCGAATTGAGATGCGATTTCCGCGAACTTCTCCAGCGAGTCGCGCTTCAGTTGTTCGAGTTGCTCGGCTGAGAAACCGGCAGCACCACCGCTGCTTTCCTCTTCTTCCTCTTCTTCCTCTTCGTCTTCCTCGTCTTCGTCATCATCGGATGCGGCGACAGGCGCGGCAGCAGTTTCTTCCACAGCGTTCGGATCGACCAAGCCGTCGACGATTTCGTCGACCTTTACTTCATCTTTCTCGATGCGCTCGGCGGCAGCGAGAATTTCGGCGATCGTGGTCGGGCAGGCGGAGATCGCCTGGATCATGTCCTTTAAGCCTTCTTCGATGCGCTTGGCGATTTCGATTTCACCTTCGCGCGTCAGCAGTTCGACCGAGCCCATCTCGCGCATATACATGCGCACCGGGTCAGTGGTGCGACCGAAATCGGAATCGACGGTCGACAACGCCGCTTCGGCCGCGGCCTCGGCATCATCGTCGGTTGCGACAGTGGCAACGTTATCCGAGAGCAGCAGCGTTTCGGCGTCCGGTGCCTGTTCGTACACCGCGATACCCATGTCATTGAAGGTGCCAATGATGCCGTCGATCGCTTCCGGATCGACGATGTTCTCAGGCAGATGGTCGTTAATCTCGGAATATGTGAGAAAACCGCGATCCTTGCCCAGCTTGATCAGTGTCTTCAGCTTCTGGCGGCGTTGCTCGAGC
>DASVLY010000551.1:0-4649 GCA_036384635.1 Noviherbaspirillum sp.
TACGCGCCTTGCGTGACGATTCCAAAAGTAGTTTGCCGCTCGAGCTCAGGTTGAGGAATTTGTCTGTAGAGAGCATGCAATAAGTTAGAATTTGTTGTTTCGACCGACGGCGTTGCAGAAATCCGCGTACCCATTAAAAGCCATGGGCCTGGCAGGCTTTGCGACAGCGCCGTTGAGCTTGTGACTTGATTTGCTTGCACGGCTTCATCCCGGCGATCGCACTGGCCGTGGAATCGTTGGCCGCGCTTCTGATTCGAACCTGGATTAGCGAAAACCGCTCACAAGCTCCGATTTTCTACCTGCTGTTGCTGCTTTTGTTATCGCACCGCAAGGTTGAAAACAGGCAGCGATTATACCAAACACATGGTATTGAATTTTCTCAGGTGCTTTTTTAATTTTTCTCAGCTCATGGACGTTTCCCAAAACAATAAGTCAGTACAGTGCGGCAATAATTTGCCGTTGTCGGATGCAGTTCAGGAGGCCTTGGTTGTCACCAAACGCGGTGTCGAGGAGCTTCTGATCGAGAGTGAGTTTGCGCAAAAACTGGCGCGCTCGGAAAAATCCGGTAAGCCGTTGCGCATCAAGCTTGGCCTCGACCCCACCGCACCGGATTTGCACCTTGGGCATACGGTTGTACTCAACAAGATGCGCCAATTGCAAGACCTGGGGCATACGGTAATTTTTCTTATCGGCGATTTCACGTCGATGATCGGCGATCCGTCCGGTCGTAACATCACCCGTCCGCCGTTGACGCGCGAGCAGATCGAGGAAAACGCGAAAACTTATTTTGCGCAAGCCAGCCTGGTGCTCGATCCGGCGCGCACTGAGATCCGATACAACTCGGAATGGTCGGATGCGTTAGGTGCACGCGGTATGATCCAGCTTTCTGCAAAGTATACGGTGGCGCGCATCCTGGAGCGCGAGGATTTCACAAAGCGCCTGAAGGCGGGCACGCCTATTTCAGTACATGAATTGCTGTATCCGTTGATGCAGGGATACGATTCTGTTGCTTTGCAATCCGATTTGGAGTTGGGTGGCACCGACCAGAAATTCAATTTGCTGGTCGGTCGTGAATTGCAGAAGGATTACGGCCAGGAGCCGCAATGTATTCTGACCATGCCTTTGCTCGAAGGGCTGGACGGCGTGGAAAAGATGTCCAAGTCCAAGGGCAATTACATTGGCATTACCGAGCCTGCGAATACGATGTTCGGTAAGCTGATGAGCATTTCCGACACGATGATGTGGCGTTATTGCGATTTGCTGTCGTTCCGGACAATCGCGGAAATCGCCCAATTCAAGCGCGATGTGGAAGGCGGACGCAATCCGCGCGATATCAAGGTGCTGCTGGCGCAGGAAATCGTCGAGCGTTTCCATTCGCGTCAGGCGGCAGAGGATGCGCTGGCGGATTTCAACAACCGTGCCAAGGGCGGCATTCCAGACGATATCCCGGAAGTGAGCGTGTCGGGCGCGCCGTTGGGCATCGGTCAGTTGCTCAAGCAGGCGAACCTGTGTCCGTCAACGTCGGAAGCGTTGCGCATGGTAGAGCAAGGCGGCGTGCGCATCGATGGCGAAACGGTCAGCGACAAGGCGCTGAAGGTCAATGCCGGAACCTTTGTGCTGCAAGTGGGCAAGCGCAAGTTCGCACGCGTGACGCTGGCCTGATGATTGCGCTGCTTCAACGCGTCACGCATGCGAGCGTGGTTGTCGACTGCAAGACGGTTGGTGCGATCAAGGCCGGCCTGATGGTGCTGCTGTGTGCAGAGCGCAACGACACCGAACAGGAAGCTGATGCGCTGCTGGACAAGCTGCTGTCTTATCGTGTGTTTGCAGATGAGGCGGGCAAGATGAACCGTAGCATCACCGATGTGGCCGGAGGGCTGTTGCTAGTGCCACAGTTTACGCTGGCAGCCGACACACGCTCCGGTACGCGGCCGTCATTTACGCCGGCTGCTGCGCCAGCCGACGGCAAGCGCTTGTTCGATCATTTTGTCACCCGTGCACGCAGCAGGCATCCCGTGGTCGAAACCGGCGAATTTGGCGCGCATATGCAGGTGTCGCTGACCAATGATGGCCCTGTGACATTCTGGCTGCAGGTCAAGGCGAAAGCGTAGCGGCAGCGTATCCTCAACCGATAATCACAATGCAGAAGGAGAGCACGATGAAGTTTTGGAGTGAATCTTTCAAGGATGGCGATACGCTCTCTGGTGAATATGCGTTCGGCGTGATCGATGCAGCGGCGCATGTTGCGTTATCGAAGAACAGAAATCCGCATCTGGCGTGGAGCGAGCTGCCGGCGGGCACAAAATCTCTGGCGCTGATTTGCCATGATCCCGACGTGCCGTCGCGCGGCGACGACGTGAATCAGGAGGGCAAGAGCGTGCCCGCCGATCTGCCGCGTGTCGATTTCTTTCATTGGACGCTGATCGATTTGCCGCCTGCGTTGAATGCGATCGCAGCCGGGCAATACAGCAATGAAGTGACGCCGCACGGCAAACCGGGACCGGATATCGGCGAAGGGAGACCAGGCCGTCATGGGCTGAATGACTATACCGGCTGGTTTGCGGGCGATGTCAGCATGGCAGGCGATTATTACGGCTATGACGGCCCTTGCCCGCCGTGGAACGATTCGATCGTGCATCACTATGTGTTCACGCTGTATGCGCTGGATATCGAACGTCTGCCGGTCGAAGGCAAGTTCACCGGACAGCAGGTGCGCGACGCGATGCGCGGTCATATCCTTGAACAAGCGCAGATTGTCGGCACATATACGCTGACCCCTTCGCTTGTGCGATAAGGCCACGGAGTGCGAGTGACAGAAATCCTGTTGATCCGCCACGGCGAAACTGCCTGGAATGCGAAAAAGCGGCTGCAAGGCCATCTTGATATTCCGTTGAATGTCAAAGGCGAGCTCCAGGCAGCAGCACTCGGACGTGCGCTGCAAAACGAATCGCTGGATGCGGTCATCGCCAGCGATTTGCAGCGTGCGCGCCAGACCGCGCACGCGATTGCCACACTGCGTGGCATGCGGGTGTTGATCGAGCCGGGTTTGCGCGAGCGTTGTTATGGCGCGTTCGAAGGCATGTCGCATGGCGAGATCAGCCAGCGTTATCCACAAGACTATGCTGCCTGGCAGAAGCGCGACATCGATGCGCGGTTCCCGCAAGGTGAGCGCATGGCCGAAACCCTGCGCGAATTTTCTCAGCGCGCAGTCGGCACGATCATCCGCATCGCACGCGAAGGCAAATACCGGAAAGTCGCGCTGGTGTCGCACGGCGGTGTATTGGAGTGCGCCTATCGCGCGGCGCAGGGAGGCGGATTTGCGCATCCGCGCGATTTCGACATCCTCAACGCCAGCATCAATCGCTTCGTGTGGAATGGAACTGCGTTGCAATTATGTCAGTGGGGTGACGTCGCGCATCTCGACGATCTGGATTCTACTGTGCTGGACGAAGCCGACCGGCATTAACTTCATTGCAACCAGCATATCCTTGTGATTGGATGGAAACGCAGGACGGGATAAAATAGCGGTTTCCCTGCGCGACCCCGCTCCCGTGAATATCGGTCCCCATTCCCTTCGCAACAATGTGTTTGTCGCCCCGATGGCCGGGGTGACGGACAGGCCTTTCCGCCAGTTGTGCAAGGAGCTCGGTGCGGGTTATGCGGTATCGGAAATGGCGGCATCCGATCCTCGCTTATGGGCGAGTGAAAAGACCGCGCGCCGTATTAATCACGACGGCGAGATGGAGCCGAAAGCAGTGCAGATTGCCGGCGCCGATCCGGCGATTCTTGCGGCATGTGCGAAATTCAATGTCGACCGTGGCGCACAGATCATCGATATCAATATGGGCTGCCCGGTCAAAAAAGTGTGCAACAGTTGGTGCGGCTCGGCGCTTTTGCAGGATGAAAAACTGGTCGGCGAAATTCTCGATGCCGTGGTACGCGCGGTCGACGTGCCGGTGACACTGAAGTTTCGCACCGGCTGGAATCGCATGAACAAGAATGCACTGACGATTGCGCGCATCGCCGAGGCCAGCGGTATTGCGATGCTGACTCTGCATGGCCGCACTCGCGCCGACGGTTACAGCGGCGAAGCGGAATACGAAACGATTGCGGCGGTCAAGGCGGTGGTGTCGATACCAGTGGTGGCCAACGGCGACATTTGCACGCCGGAAAAGGCGAAACAGGTGCTGGCGATGACCGGTGCCGATGCGGTCATGATCGGCCGCGCAGCGCAAGGCCGTCCGTGGATTTTCCGCGAGATCGATCATTTTCTGCGCACCGGGACGCATCTGCCTGCGCCGAAGGTGTCGGAAGTGCGGGCGCTGATGAGCGGGCATTTGCAGGCGCATTATGCGTTTTACGGCGAGTTCATGGGCTTGCGTACTGCGCGTAAGCATATCGGCTGGTATGTGCGCGACCTGCCCGGTGGCGAGGAATTCCGCCAACGCATGAACCGGCTGGAGAGTTGCGAAGAACAACTGGCGGCAGTCGACGCTTTTTTCGAATCGCAGTTCGCGTACGGCGAGCGGTTACAATACCGCCTTGCCGAGCAAAAGCTGGCTGCTTGACCAATAAAAAAATACAAATCTTCACTGTAATGAGCAAAGACAATATCCAGGACGTCGTCAGAAAAAGCCTTGAAAAATACT
>DASVLY010000552.1:0-2343 GCA_036384635.1 Noviherbaspirillum sp.
GAGCTGAGCGAGGCTTTCCTGAAGCAGTCGTATGTTCCTGCCGTCGCCTTTTACAACATCATATTCAACGAACTGATCCCCGCCGTTGAAAAGCAGGACAAGGACGCGGTGTCGTCGGTGATGGCGCGCATGAAGACATCGTATGAAGCGCATCGCAAGGCGATCGATCAGGTCGTGCAGATGACGACCAAACGCAATGAAGCCGACGAGGCGCAGGCGAAGGAACGCATCGAAACTTCCAGCATGCTCCTTGCGGCCATATTCGCCGGCTCCCTGGGAGCGGCGATCATCGTTGCCGCCATGATTAGCCGCAGCTTGCTCGCCAGTCTCGGCGGCGAGCCTGCTTATGCAGCGGAAATTTCGCAACGGATAGCGGCCGGCGACCTGACGATGAAAATCGCGGTCAAGGAGGGAGACCGGGACAGCCTGCTGTTTTCGATGAAAACGATGCAGGAAAAGCTGGCAATGACCGTATTGAATATCAAGGTGGCGGTGGATTCCGTCAACATGGGATCGCAGCAGATTGCCGCCGGCAATCTCGATCTGGCCACCCGCACCGAGGAGCAGGCCCATTCGCTGGAGAAGACCGCGTCCACGATGGAGGAACTGACGAGCACCGTGAAACAGAACGCCGACAATGCGCGGCAGGCCCATCAATTGGCGCAATCCGTTTCGGAAGTGGCGGTCAAGGGCGGTGCGGTGGTGTCGCAGGCGGTGGATACGATGGAGTCCATCAGCGAATCGGCCGGAAAGATCACCGACATCATCACTGTCATTGAAGGCATTGCGTTCCAGACCAACATTCTCGCGCTCAATGCGGCCGTCGAGGCGGCGCGGGCGGGAGAGCAGGGGCGCGGCTTTGCGGTTGTGGCGGCCGAAGTCAGGCAGCTTGCGCAGCGCTCGGCAGCGGCATCGAAGGAAATCAAGGTCATGATTGACAACTCGGTCGGGCAAGTCGATCACGGCGCCAGGCTGGTCGATCAAGCCGGCGTCACGATGCATGAGAATGTGGCGGGTGTGAAGAAAATAACCGACATCATCAGCGAAATTACAGCTGCCAGCCAGGAACAGCGCACCGGAATCGAACAGATCCATCAGACGATTGCCCAGATGGATCAGGTCACGCAGCAAAATGCGGCACTGGTGGAGGAAGCGGCGACAGCGGCGGAATCGCTGCACGACCAGGCAAACAACCTGGCAAGGGCGGTCAGCGTGTTCAAGCTGGATACGGATATGCGGCTGGCACTGCCTGCTGCATGAAGTGCTTGAAGCGGGGCAACCAGGAGGATGAGACCAAGGGCAGGCGATTGCGGCGTTGCGTCGCTTGTTCAGGCACCCATTCTGAGCGGCGCGCCTTGCACTCGCCTGCCCTTGACCTCACGCAACCCTTGAACTCACCGTCAAACACCCTCTGGGAGCCGCGCAGGAATATTGCACAACTTATTCCTGCACGGTTTGCAGACGCGCCCTGCAGTGGCATGGAAGTTCCGCTCCACCGCCTCATCGACCGGTCATCGCGCCGACAATTGACATGCGCAGGTATGGCGTCAATTGATGTAAAACGAAATGCTCTGGAATCGGTCACATAACTGCAGCAGGCTGTACATGCATGGCTTCATGCCTGCCGAATGCTGTGGTTGGCTCATCAGGATACACCGATAATCTCCCAAGGCAGGAGCACACACCGCCTTTGAACGGAAATGAACCGCGATGGCATCGAAACCGGTCATTCCGACGAGCTGTTTGCCGCACAGGTAAAACTGCTCTACAACAATGCGCCGCTGATTTATTCCACGACGCTTATCAATGGCACTATCCTGATCTGTGTCCAGCGTACGCACATTCCCATTCTCGTCCTGCTTGCCTGGTATGGCTGCCTGCTGCTGGCGACAGCCGCTCGGGCCGGGGCTGCCTGGCAATACATCCACCGTCATCCCACATCAGGGGAAGCGCGCCGGTGGAACCGCATTTATTTCATCATAGCGGCAGTGGAGGGCATGGTCTGGGGATCGGCTGCCGTGGTGCTGTTTCCTGCCGGTTCCATCTCTCATCAAGTTTTCATTGCCTTTATCTTGGCCGGCATGGCGGCTGGCGCCGTTACCGTGCTTGCACCCAGAATGGAAGTTTTCCTGGCATTTTTGTTGCCGGAATTGCTGCCGCTGGCTATGCGCTATCTCAGCATTGACACCAGCTTGCACAGGGCAATGGGCATTTTGACGCTGATATTCACCGTCGGCATGTTCGTTTCAGGCTTGAATTTCAATCGATCGATTCTCGCAACGTTCAATCTGGGGTTCGATAAGCGCGCTCTGGAGGAGGAAATTGCGCGGCGGCGCCGTGCCG
>DASVLY010000553.1:0-2544 GCA_036384635.1 Noviherbaspirillum sp.
CCGCGCATGCTGCGCTACAAGGGCGTGCTATGGATGAAAGGCGCCGACCGCAAGGTGGTATTTCAGGGCGTACATCAAATGATGGGCAGCGATATCGGCCCCAAATGGGTGGAAAACGAGCAGCGCGGCAGCAAAATGGTATTTATTGGCAAGAATCTGCCCAAAGAAACTTTTATTCGCGGTCTGGAACAGTGTTTGATATAAACTATTCAGCGACAAAACCGTCTCCATAACAAGAAAGCCGTTGCCAAACACATCAAAACCACGGTAAAAAGTAATAATGTGAACGCAGTTGCGGGGTGAAACACAGTGCGGCAGTCGCGGGAAAACGCTGTGTCTGCCGCAAAAGCGAGTTCCAGGGAAACGCCCGGCGCCTCCATGAGCGGTAACAATGTAGGTGCTGGATTAACAGATACAATAGAAATCCGTAGTTTCGAAAGTAAGCGAAGTGGCTACCAAAACAACCAAATCGACTCCCGCCGTCCCCGCTGACGGTGCCCTGCTGACGGAAGAGCAGATTCTCGCGATGAGCGAGAAGGACTACATGAACGAGGCTCAACTGGCCTTCTTCAAGGCGCGCCTGCAACAGCTCGAACGGGATCTGCTGAAAAACGCCGGCGAAACCACTGAACATCTGCGTGAAACAGTGCTGGTGCCGGATCCGGCCGACCGTGCGACGATTGAAGAAGAGCATGCGCTGGAATTGCGCACGCGCGACCGCGAACGCAAGCTGCTGAAAAAAGTGCAGCAGTCCATCGCCAGCATCGATGCCGGCGAATACGGCTGGTGCGAGGAAACCGGCGAACCGATCGGTATCCCGCGCCTTCTGGCTCGTCCGACCGCAACTCTGTCGCTGGAAGCGCAACAGCGTCGTGAACTGAAGCAGAAGCTGTACGGCGACTGACGATTGATCGCTGGACTCGGGTCCGGAATCGCCCATCATCAAGCGTACCTTGCCTTGTGCATCGTACGCTTGTTTGTTTTTGCGGCACCGTTCCCATTTCTGCCGGGTTGAACTCACGTCCCCGCCTCCCGGTCTTACCGGCCGGATAAATGCTGCAGCACGCTATAATGCAACTATGTTGCAAATATCAAATCTTACCTACCGCTATGCGAATAGCGCGTCCATCGGACTTGCCGTACCGGCGTTCTCGCTCGCACCAAGCGAACATGCGATCATTCTTGGCCCCTCCGGCTGCGGCAAGTCAACACTGCTGCACTTGATTGCCGCGATCCTGACACCGCAACAAGGCGTGTTGCGCGTTGCCGGCACCGATGTGGCGTCGCTGTCACCACGCACGGCCGATGCGTGGCGTGGCAAGACCATCGGTTTCCTGCCGCAAAAACTGGCACTGGCGGCAAGTCTGTCCGTGCGCGAAAATCTGTTGCTGGCGGCTTATGCCAGCGGCCAACCGTCGGATACTGTACGCGCAAACCATCTGTTGCAGGAACTTGGCCTGCCAGACAAGGCCAATGTGAAGCCGCATCAGTTAAGTCAAGGTCAGCAACAGCGCGTTGCGATCGCACGTGCGATATTCAATCGCCCCAAACTTCTGCTGGCAGACGAACCGACCGCCAATCTGGACGACGCCTCCTGCGCTGCGGCGGTAAGGCTCCTGACCTCCCAGGCTGCCGAGTGTGGCGCGTCGCTGGTGATTGCTACCCATGACGCACGCGTGCTGGCAGCATTGCCGACGGCTTGCGTGCTGCGTCTGTCGGCGCCAATCAGGGAGGCGGCATAATGCGGATCAATGCATGCACACTGGCATTCAAATCGCTACGGCACAAGCCGCTGTCGACTGCGCTCAACCTGCTGTTGATGGCAGTCGGCATCGCGATGATGAGCTTTGTGCTGTCCGCCTCCCGCCAACTGGAAGACAACGCGTTGCGCGACGCGCAAGGCATTGACTTGGTGGTCGGCGCCAAAGGCTCACCGCTGCAGCTGATTCTGTCGTCGATTTATCACATCGATGTGCCGACCGGGAATATCCCGCTGGCCGCACAAGCGCAACTGACGCAAAACCGCATGGTCAAGAAAGTCATTCCGCTGGCGCTGGGCGATAGCTATCAAGGCTTCCGCCTCGTCGGTACCAATGCGGATTACATTGCGCATTACAACGCCACGCTGGCGGCCGGCAAGCTGTTTAATGCGCCATTGCAAGCCGTGTTCGGCGCGCAAGCCGCAGCCAGGACCGGAACCGTGGTAGGCGCGCAATTTACCGGTTCGCATGGTTTGGCGCGCGGCGGTGAAGAGCACAAGGAGGCGCCGTTTACCGTGGTCGGCATCTTGAAGCCGACCGGCACTGTGCTTGACCGGCTAGTGTTAACGCCGGTCGAGTCGGTGTGGCGGGTGCATGAAATCGTCAACGGCATCGATGTGAGCGACAAGGAAGAAAAAGAAGCCATGGATGCCGAGCGCGAACTGACGGCGCTGCTGGTGCAGTACGCAACGCCCCTTGCCGCCCTCAGTATGCCGCGCATGATCAACAGCCAGAGCGAATTGCAGGCGGCGCAGCCGGCGTTCGAGGCGGCCAAGCTGTTCCG
>DASVLY010000554.1:0-10604 GCA_036384635.1 Noviherbaspirillum sp.
GACTACATCCATGTAGCCTTCGGTTACCAGCACGTAACCGGCATCGCGGATTGCCTGGCGCGCCTCGAACAAACCGTACAGCTCATTCCCCTTCTGGAATAAGGGCGTTTCGGGCGAGTTCAGGTATTTCGGCTCGCCACCGTCGAGCACGCGGCCACCGAAACCGATCACCTGCCCCTTGGTATTGCGAATCGGGAACATGATGCGATCACGGAAGCGGTCATAGCGCTTGCGGCCGGCTTGCGGATCGTCGCTCTTGTCGATTACCAGGCCCGATTCGACCAGTTCCGGCGCGTCATACTGGGCGAACACGGCGCGCAGATTGTCCCAACCGCCGGGTGCGTAGCCCATGCCGAATTTCGCTGCGATTTCGCCGGTCAGTCCGCGGCCTTTCAGATAGGCGACCGCTTGTTGCGCGTTCCGCAACTGCTGGCGATAAAAATCACCAGCCTTGCTCATCACCTCGGACAACGCCAGGCTTTTCGCTTGGACTTCAGCGCGTTGCGCGGGCGGCAGACGATCCTGATCCGGCACCGTCATGCCGACGTTTTGCGCCAGTTCTTTGACCGCATCGACAAAGCCCAGGCCCGAGTATTCGATCAAAAAACCGATAGCTGTTCCGTGTGCGCCGCAGCCGAAGCAATGGTAGAACTGTTTGGTCGGGCTGACGGTAAAACTGGGGGATTTTTCGTTATGAAACGGGCACAAGCCCATGAAATTGGCTCCGCCCTTCTTCAGTTGCACATACCGTCCCACCACGTCGACAATATCGACCCGGTTGAGCAAATCCTGAATGAACGATTGTGGAATCACGGGCGAAGGCGCTGCTGGATTGTTCCGGGGAAGCTGACAGAAACACCACGGCACGATATCGCGCCATGCACTGAAATGGGGGCGAAAGGCCGCTTTTTAAACGGCCCCGGTTCTTTCTTAACCCTTGGCCAATGCCGCCTTCACCAGCGCAGACACCGCTGTCATGTCAGCGCGGCCAGCCAGCTTCGGCTTGAGCACCGCCATCACCTTGCCCATGTCTTGCGGACCGGCAGCGCCGGCAGCAGCGATTGCAGCATTCACCTCAGCCTGAACCTCGGCATCCGACAGTGCCGCCGGCATGTAGGCGGAGAGCACCGAGACTTCGGCTTTTTCGGCATCGGCCAGATCCTGGCGGCCGCCGGCTTCGAACTGCGTGATCGAATCCTTGCGCTGCTTGATCATCTTTTCAATGATTGCGAGGATGTGGGTATCGGTCAGCTCGATGCGCTCATCGACTTCCTTTTGCTTCATTGCCGCAGTCAACAGACGGATTGTGCCCAGTTTGACGGCATCCTTGGCGCGCATCGCAGCCTTCATGTCTTCGGTAATTTGTTCTTTGAGGCTCATGTCATCTCCAATGTCGGCAATACACGGCCCACCATAAGGCCAAGCCGAAATAAACACCAAAACCCGCTGCGGAATCAACACCGGAGCGGGTTTGCACGTCACCGCACACAGCGTGCGGCAGCAAGAATCAGTACAGCTTTTTCGGCAATTGCTGGCTGCGGATGCGCTTGTAGTGGCGCTTCACGGCAGCGGCGAGCTTGCGCTTGCGTTCGGCAGTCGGCTTCTCGTAAAACTCACGCGCACGCAACTCGGTCAAGAGACCGGTTTTTTCAATGGTGCGCTTGAAGCGACGCATGGCGACTTCGAAAGGCTCGTTTTCTTTCAGGCGAATTGTGGTCATGTCTCAACCAAGGGTTTTAGGGAAAGAGGCGAATTATAACCGTTTGGCCATGCGTTGAAAAGGGCGTTGTGTGCCTTGTAGCAAATTCGCACCCTTATCATACGGACAATCCCGCCGCCTGTCCTGACGCCCATGCCCACTGGAAGTTATAGCCGCCCAGCCAGCCGGTCATATCCACCGCTTCACCGATGAAATGCAGGCCCGGAATCTTGGCTGCCATCATCGTTTGTTGCGACAGTTCGCGTGTGTCGACACCGCCGCAGGTGACTTCAGCCTTGCGATAGCCTTCCGAGCCGTTCGGTGCGATCACCCAGCGGTTCAGCGATTCGCCGAGCTTGCGTAACTGCTTGTCCGGCATGTCGGCGATGCGCGCATCCGGCTTGAAACCGTTCGCCAGCAGCCAGCCTTCGGCCAGGCGAGACGGCAGCCATTGCGCAAGCAGATTGCCGAGGTTTTTCTTGAGCGTGTTCTTGCCGCCGATGAGGATTTCGGCAACATCGGCCTCCGGTACCAAATTCAGGGTCAGTGCAGCGCCAGGTTGCCAGAAGCTCGAAATCTGCAGCACCGCCGGACCGGAGAGGCCACGATGCGTAAACAACAGATCTTCGCGAAAGTGCATGCGTGATTTTTTCTCGCCGGTTTCGATATCCACTTCCAATGCGATGCCGGCCAACGGGATGAAGGGCTGCCACGTGTTGTCGCCGAAAGTCAGCGGCACAAGACCTGGACGTGGCTCGACCAGTTTCAGGCCGAACTGCTTGGCGACACGATACGCGAAATCGGTCGCGCCTATCTTTGGAATCGACAAACCGCCGGTTGCGATCACGATGCTGTCGGCGATGATCGCGCCGGCACTGGTATCGAGCCGAAAACGTTCGCCATCCTTGCCGATCGCGTCGATCCGGCATGGCATGCGCCATGCGACATGACCCCGCTCGCACTCGGTGCGCAACATGTCGATGATCTGTTCCGACGACTGATCGCAGAACAGTTGTCCCTTATGCTTTTCGTGATACGCGATGCGGTAGCGTTTCACCAGCGAGAGAAAGTCCTGCGGCGTATAGCGCGATAGCGCGCTCTTGCAGAAATGCGGATTATTCGACAGGTAGTTTTGCGGGCCTGCGTGGAGGTTGGTGAAATTGCAGCGGCCGCCGCCGGAGATGCGGATTTTTTCGGCAAGCTTTGGTGCGTGATCGAGCAGCACTACTTTCCTGCCGCGTTGGCCGGCGACGGCGGCACACATCATGCCGGCCGCGCCTGCGCCGATTACCGCCACATCGAACTGGTTTGTCATGGCTTGTCTGAATTTAACGAAGCCATGATTGTACGGGTTAATGAAAATACGGCGATGAAGTATGCTTCATCCACAGTTCCGACGACAGCCGCGTCACATCATTAAGCGAGCCGCGTTGCTTGTACTTCTGACGCAGCCAGGAGGCGTCGTTCAGGCGCTCGTACGCCATGTGGCGCAGCTGCTTGATCGCCTGCAATTCGGCGTCGTTCTTCGCATAAGCCCTCAAGTCATGCAAGCGGTCGAGGATGTTGAGGAAGATCGTCTGTTTGGCCGAACTCTTGTCGGCGCACTGTTGCGCGATTTCGCCGTCCAGACCGTAACGGCTGGCCTGGAAACGGTTGTACTGATACAGCAGATAAAAATCCTCGTTGATTTCGAGCGGCCTCTCCGTCAGCAGCCAGCGTGCGAGCAATTGTGCATAGCAGCCGAGCAGCGCAGCCAGTTCCAGCGTCAGCGGCGTGTCGCATACACGAATTTCGACAGTGCCATATTCCGGCTTAGGCCGGATGTCCCAGTAAAAATCCTTCATGCTGCCGATGATGCCAAGCTGCAGCAGCTCGTTGTAGTAATGTTCGAATTCGCTCCACTTCGTCACCACGGGCGCCGTGCCCGCCAGCGGGAATGCGCGTACCACGTTGCTGCGCGAGGAGTCGAATGCAGTATCGACTCCTTGATAAAACGGCGATGCGGCCGACAGCGCAATGAAGTGCGGCACATAGCGCGAAAAGCCGTGCGCCAGGTACAGCGCGTCGTCGCCGTTGGCCACGCCGATGTGGATGTGCTGGCCGAACACGGTAAACGTTTTCGCGAGATAGCCGTATGTCTTGTGCAAATAATGAAAACGTTCGCTCGGTGTAATGCGCTGTTCGCTCCAGTTCTGGAACGGATGCGCGCCGCCGCCGGCGACATCGATATTCAGACGCTGCGCTCCCTTGAGCAGCGCGCCGCGCAACTCCTTCAACTCCTGTATCAGTTCATCGACGCGCGTATGGATTCCGGAATTCAGTTCGATCATTCCCTGCGTGATTTCCAGCTTGATCTGGCTTTGCAGCTCGCGCGGTTCGATCCATTCCAGCAGATCGATCGCATCGGTCGCAAGGTTGTAGTTACGGCGATTCACCAGTTGCAGTTCCAGCTCGATGCCCATGGTGTAGGGCGTCGATGATTTGAAAGGCAGGCTCCCCATCTTGATCTCCTTCAACTTCAACGTGTTATTCGTGGCCGCCTTCGCCTGATTTGATCAGTGCGAACTGGGTGGCAATCGGGCCCAACAATTCCAGAACGATCAGGCTGCCGGCCAATAGCGGCGCAACGGCAGCCGCAGTCTTCGGATAGACCGATGAAAGTTGCGCCAACCCCAGGCCGGCTTCTGCCATCGGCAAGCTGCCCAATGCAAGCAATCCCGCCTGGCGCCACTTCAGCTTGGATGGCTTGGCGAAAATGCAGATGCTGCATCCGATTGCAGCCAGCCGCGCAATCACCAGCACCACAACCGATACGATGCCGACAGTAAACAGGTCGGGCAATGCAATCGATGCGCCTATCGTGATGAACAACACGACGATGAACAACTCGCTGGCAACGCCGAATTCGAGCTCCATCAGGTCGTATTGCCGGTCGAGATTCTTCGACAGGATTGCGAACATCAGCATCGTCAGCAATACCGGCAGGTGGAGTGCATGAGCGGTGCCGATGATGAGCGTGATGAGCGCAATGACCAGCACGAATTGCCTGCTGCGCTCACGGCCAAGTATGCGCGCTAACGGCATCATCAGTTGATAGGTGAAATATGCGAGCAATATCGGGCCGCACAACGCATACAAGGTATTTGATAGCACCGTCAGAATCGGCGTGCCTGCATCGGTGGCGACAAGCGGCAGCACGATATATGCCACCAGAAGCGCCAACAAGTTGTTCAAGGCCGTCATCGCCGTCAGTCGGCGCGTCACATGCCCTTCCGCACCCAGATCGCGCACCACCACCATCACCACGGCCGGCGCGGTGCCGATTGCGAATACACCGGCCAGCATCGCCGGCGCGCGCGCGACGCCCAGCCATTCCAGGCCGAGCCACACGAAAACGAAACACAATGTCGCCCCCGTTGCGACCGTTGCCAGCAGCCATTTTTCATACCGCAGCCAACCGATATCGACATATCTCCCGAGCTGATACACCACTAACGCCAGCGCGATATCGGAAAACGTATCCGCGAGTTTCAGGATGTCGCCGGACAGCCAGTTCACGCCGCCGGCGCCGAGCATAAATCCGACCAGCAGATAACCGGTGATGCGCGGTATCCACACATTTTTCGTAACGATATAACCGCCCATCAGACCTGCCAGCAGCAAGCTGCCGAATACCAGCAATGCATTCCATTGTATTGGCAACATCAGGTCAAAGAGCGGAAGACTCCAAGCCATGGATCCTCCTCTGAGTGGAATTTTCTAATTTCTAATGCGGTGAGATAGGTTCTGGTGAGACCTCAAGAACTTGCCAAGTAGCGCCAACCATCTAGTGGGTCATTTGGTAACGGGATGCGCAAATAAAAGCGATGGATTTTTGTGCCAAGCCAGGCGCGAACCGCAACGATAGCCATCGCTATCGCACGGATTTGCAACGCCGCATGGCGCAAAAAGACACGCTTTTTTATGCGCATTTCGTTGCCAAGAGCCCCCCAAGTATGCCGCATCCGGGATGCATGGCATGCCTTCTTTGTCAGCAGGAAAAAGATAAAGTTCCTGTTAATAATGCTTTGAGGAATTTTTTTTGAGCATGAATTGCGCTTATGACTATGCGCGGCCTTGAACATCCCTGCAGGAAATGCGATGCGCAAAAAAATGGCCACCGATGAGGTGGCCGAAAATTACCTTGGGAATTAAAACTTGAAAAAGCACTACATTTTCCGCGAGACCTGCAAGTGCTCGCCGCTCTGCTGCTTCGCGCATCTGACCACATCGCCGATCACAATGATGCTCGGACTGCCCAGTCCCGAGGCAATAAGCGCCTGCGGCAATTCACCGAGCGTGGTGACCAGTTGCTTCTGCGTTGCTGACGTTGCCGACTGAATCACTGCAACCGGCGTCGATGCCGGTTTACCTCCTGCCAGCAATGCCTTCTGGATTTCATCACAACGCGCAACACCCATATAAATTACCAGCGTCATGTTCAGTCTGGCAAGCGCTTCCCAGTCAGGATTCGTATCGGCACTCTTGCCGTGGCCAGTGACGAAGACCGCGCCCTGGCTCCATTCTCGATGGGTGAGTGGCACACCGATCGAGGCCGGCGCTGCAAGGCCGCTACTGATACCGTTAACGACATCGACTGCGATGCCGGCCGCCTGCAGATGTTCGCGCTCTTCGCCGCCGCGACCGAAGATGAACGGGTCACCGCCTTTTAAACGTACCACGCAGTGCCCCGCGCGCGCTTCGGCGATCATCAGCCGTTCAATGAATTCCTGCGGCGTCGACTGGCAGCCGCCACGTTTGCCGACATGGACGATGCGCGCATCGAAACGCGCGTGATCGAGAATTTCCGGATTCACAAGGTCATCGACCAGGATCACGTCGGCACACGCAATGACCTTGGTCGCCTTGATGGTAAGAAGCTCGGGATCGCCGGGACCTGCGCCGACAAGAAAAACTTTACCCCGTGTGTTCATGGGAGGACACCTGTTTTGCATATAGATGCTTTGCTATATGCAAGCAGTGTTCCAGCTGCTCCGCGATCGGCACCGGGACCGGTTGCGCACCGTTTAACGCCACTTGTATCCATTGCGCGGTCGTCGCTGCATCACGCTGGGGCGGCAAAGGAGGAAGTGTGTCAACCGCTTCCTGTTTCTGCACCAGCACTGTGCATTGATGATCGTGAAACCATGCAATCTGCTGCGCCCGCTTCGCATTTGCGACGGTTTCGCCTTCGGTACCGCGCATCAGGAAGACATCGCCGCGCACAGCCGGCGCTGCAGTCGTGAAATAGCTGGTAAGCATGTCGAGGTATTCAGGATGCGTGTACGAGGTCAGCCGCAACGCCGGGCCGGCAAAGGGCTGCATGATTTTTACCAGCGTGTGAGTGGAATTGCGCACGCCGAGGATCTTGCGCAACGCCAGCAGGCGTGCCATGCGCGGCGCCAGCGCTTGGACCGGCATGAATACCGGTTCGTGCCGCCGGAAGCCCGCCTGGGCTTCCTCAATGGAGCGCGCGAACGGCAAGCCGAGTTCCTGGAAAATTTCAGCAGTGGTCACGCGCCCCGGATCGGCAGTCACGCCGTGCACCAGCACGGGAACGCCTTTCCGAGCCAGCAGCAGCGCCAGCAAGGGCGTCAGGTTCGGCATGTGGCGCGAACCGTTGTAGCTCGGGATAACGACCGGCGCGTATTCGCCAGATGGCGCGGCGAGCTTGTCGAACGATTGTTCTGCCGCATCGAGAAAGCCGGCGATTTCATCGACCGATTCGCCCTTGATGCGCATGGCGAGCATGAGCGCGCCCATTTCCAGATCGGAAACGCGCCCGTCGAGCATTGCTGCATAGAGTTGATAAGCATCGTCGCGCGAGATGCTGCGCGCGCCTTTTTTGCCGCGGCCGATTTCCTTGATGAACGGCGCAGCGCGGAAGGGTTCGGGAGTGTGTGGATGTTCCATGTCGTAGAGGGTACTCGATGTGGCGCGCAAGCTCAACGAAGAGAGAATCCGGGGCATGCATAAGCATGCCCCGGCCAAGCCACTTCCCAGCCACAATGGATGGATCAGGCGACCTTTGCGGAAAGGCTGCGCGCGAGAATGATCTTCTTCAACTCAGGCACGCATGATCCGCAATTCGTCCCGCACTTGAGCTTCTCCTGCACAGACGCCAGGACCGCTTCCTGCGTTGCACAATTGACCCAGTCGTTTTTCGCGAGCACTTCGTCGATTTCGGTTTCAGCCACATTGAAGCAGTTACAGACGATGCGCCCGCGCGCCTTGAACCCTTGGGGTGCCTTGGTCGAAGGCATCAACAGCAGCCGCCCCAGCGCCGCGACTGGCTGTTCACCTTCCAGGCATTCCTTCAGCCAGCGCTCGGCAGAGGTGTCTCCGGCCAGAGACACAGCCGCCAGCTTGCCGCCGCGTACCAGGATATGGCGAGCATTGCCGCGCTTGGCATCGTCGTAACGCAGCACATCGCTGCCCGTAATGCCAAATTGTGCTTCGATCTCCCTGAGCAGCTCGGGCGCCGCCGGATAGTCGTCCGCCGCACGGAACAGCACCCCGACCTTGTCGCGCCCGAACAGCGTGCACGATGCATACGCAAAATGCCGCATGCAGGGCCGCAGCGCCGCCTGCAAGGCCAGCACCTGCGCTTGTTCGATCCAGCCGAATACCAGGAAACGCGCCGGCAATTCCGCCTTCAGGATCTTCACCGCCGCATGCTTCAATTCAGGTTGCCTGGAGCTCGGGCACAGCACCGGCGAGGTCAGCGCATTCACGCCGAAGGTTCCATCGCCGTCGTTGCCGCGTCCGGATACATATTCCTCGCCCCAGTGCATGCCGATGAACGCTTGCCCGGAACGCATGTCGTCGCTGGCAAGTGCAGGAAGAATCTGCGATCCGCGCCTGCTGGTCACATGCACCAGGTCGCCGTTGACGATCATGCGCCGCTCCATGTCGATCTGCGCCATGATCACTGCCGGCTCCGATGCATGCGCAAACAGTTGCGCGACGGTGCCGGTGCGGCTCATCCCATGCCACTGATCACGCAAGCGCCCGGTGGTCAGGCGGAACGGATAGCGCGCATCCACTGGTTCGGCAACCGGCTTGTACGCCGTGGTGACGAACTTCGCGCGGCCGCTCGCGGTCGGGAAGATGCCGTCTTCGTACAAGCGCTTTTTACCTTCGGCGGCTCCTTCCGGGAACGGCCATTGCTGCGGCCCGCGCTCTTCCAGAATCCGGTACGACAGCCCGGTGATATCGAGGTCGCGCCCGCGCGTGGATTCGCGATGCTCGTTCCAGATTTCCTCAACGCTGGAATAAGGGAAAATGGTTTTTCCTTTGCCCACCAGCGCTTCCAGCCTGCGCGCGAAGTCGACCACGATTTCCCAGTCATGCCGCGTTTGTCCGGGCTTCTCCAGAACCGGTTTGAAGCGTGTGATGCGGCGTTCGGAATTGGTGACCGTCCCCTCCTTCTCCGCCCATGTGGTCGCCGGCAGCAACACATCCGCATACGCGACGGTCGCGGTGGTTTTATACGCCTCCTGCACGATCACCAGTTCGGCGTTCTTCAACGCCTCGCGTACCAGTTTCTGTTCTGGTAGCGATTGCGCCGGGTTGGTGCAGGCGATCCAGACGACCTTGATTTCGCCGGTGCGCACCGCTTCGAACATTTCGACCGCGGTCTTGCCCGGCCTGGATGGCACATCGTCGACGCCCCACAGCCGCGCGACCTCGGCGCGATGCTCGGGGTTGGCCATGTCGCGATGCGCCGACAACAGGTTGGCCAGTCCGCCGACTTCGCGCCCGCCCATCGCATTCGGCTGGCCCGTGAGCGAGAACGGCCCAGCGCCTGGCTTGCCGATCTGATGCGTGGCCAGATGCAGGTTGATCAGCGCCGCATTCTTCGCCGTGCCCGACGAGGACTGGTTCAGCCCCTGGCAGTACAACGACAGCGCGGCTTTCGATTCGCCGAACCAGCGTGCGGCCTTGATCAGATCCTCTTCGCTGATGCCGCAGGTGTCGGCGACGAACTTGGGCGTGTAATCGCGCACCGTGCGCTTCAATTCGGCAAAACCTTCGGTATGCGCATCGATATACGCAGTGTCGATCAAGTCTTCCCACAGGCAGATGTGCAGCATGCCGTTGAACAGCGCCACATCCGTGCCCGGCAGAATAGGCAGGAACAGATCGGCATCGCGCGCGGTATCGGTACGGCGCGGATCGGCGACGATCATCTTCAGCGCCGGATTTTTTTTGCGCGCTTCCTCGATGCGGCGGTAGATGATCGGATGCGCATAAGCGGTATTGGAGCCGACGATGAAAATGAGCTGCGCATGATCGAAATCTTCGTAGCAAGCCGGCGGCGCGTCGGCGCCCAGCGTCTGCTTGTAGCCGGCCACCGCACTCGACATGCACAGGCGGGAGTTGGTGTCGACATTGTTGGTGCCGATCAGCCCCTTGGCCAGCTTGTTGAAGACGTAATAGTCTTCGGTCAGCAACTGGCCGGAGATGTAGAAAGCAACGCTGTCGGGACCATGCTCACGGATGGTGCTGACAAACTTCTTCGCGATGAAATCGAGCGATGCATCCCACGATGCGCGTTGACGCGGCAGATCGCGCGATACGCGCATTTCCGGGTACAGCGCGCGCGCCTGCTGCTGCAATACCGGATCGGCGGTCAGGTGCAGCGTGCTACCCTTGGTGCACAGACGCCCGAAGTTGGCCGGATGATCCGGGTCGCCGCGGACGCCGATGACCTTTTCGCCATCGGACTGGACGATGACGCCGCAGCCGACACCGCAATAGCAGCAGGTGGCTTTGGTTTCCCGTAACTCAGTCATGCGGCCTTGACCTCGATCGCCAGAGAAGTCAATTCTTCGACGTCGAGGTAAACCTTGCCGTCCTCGAC
>DASVLY010000555.1:0-11464 GCA_036384635.1 Noviherbaspirillum sp.
TGTCCGCCTTGGCGCAACGCTGCATTCAGCCAGGCCGGTTTCTTCAGGTCTGCAGAGATCCAGGCCAGGATGAACAGCGCCCAGCCGGCACTCTCCTGCATCGACCAGGTGATCCAGAAGAGCTGCTTGCGGTCGGTTGAAAAGAAGCTGGCATAGCTTGCCTGCAGCGCGCTGTTTAACGCGACCACGATACAGGCCGTCGGCAGCAGCACGATGGCAGCATGTTTTAGCCATTGCTCATGGCGTCGGTACAGGAACGCGGCCAGCATGCCGATGATGAATTGATCGAAGCGTCCGATCACCGTCGAATAATACATATGCGTGCTGTTCCGGTTGAAGCCATACGCGGCCAGCTTGATCAGGAACAGCAAGACCAGCCATTGCAGCAGATAGCGCTGGCCGATGCCGATCGCAAAGCGGGCCAGGAACGGAAAGACAAGATAAAACGTAAATTCCAGCGAAATCGTCCAGGCCGCGCCGGTAATGAAAGTCTTGGAGGTTGGCGAATCGCCGATATTGGAAAACAGCAGGTAAAAAATGTCTTGCGGGCGGAACTGTTCCCTGTCGATGGAGATGGCGACAAAAAATATCGTGAGAAATAGCGGAAAGATACGCAGGAAGCGGTTACGAATGAAGTCCGCATACACGATTTTCTGATGATGCAGTGCGATTTGCATGAAAAGAAAACCGGATAGCGTAAAGAACAGCGCCACACCGGTATGGCCCTCGGTAATCAGTCCGAACCAATTCCAGCCGCTACCGGCCAGTGTTCCTCCGTTAGGCACATAGCAGTGCAGATAAAAATGGAACAGGAACACCAGACTCGCTGCCAGAAAACGAATTTCATCGATTTTCGGGTTGTAGGGAAGATTGAGCGAGCGCATATTTCAATGGGGCGATTGCAAGGTGCCCCATTGTAATGGAACTCGTTTTTCAAACGAATGCGAGAAGGCGGTCAGAACGAACGAATCGAAGGGAAAACAGAAAAATTGTTCTTCTATGCAAATACGATCAGCAGCACCGCTCCGACAATCAATGCTGTTTTGGTCGCGTAATACACATTGCGGTTCCAAGCTTTGAAGCGCCGCCGATGCTGCCCGGCAAGCCATGCGAAACGGAATGCCTTGTTGATGCCGCCGGTCTGATCCCCGATTTCGTTGGGAGAACTGGCGGCCGTCATCATGGTACGGCCAAGCCAGCGGTTGACGGCCTGCGCCCAGCGGTAACGCATCGGGCGCTCGATATCGCAAAACAGGATGATGCGGTTGCTGTTGCTGTCGTTCTGCGCCCAGTGAATATAGGTTTCGTCGAACACCACGCTCTCGCCGTCGCGCCAGCTATAACGCTGGCCGTCGACTTCGATGAAGCAGCGCTCGCTGTTGGGCGTGACAAGACCTAAGTGATAGCGCAACGACCCCGCATACGGATCCCGATGCATGTTCAGTTTGCCACCGGGCGGCAATTCGGCAAACATCGCCGCTTTCACGCTCGGAATCCGGCGCAGCAGTGCGACTGTCTGCGGGCACAGGCGCTCGGCCGAAGGATGGCTGGCGTCATACCATTTCAGGTAAAAGCGTTTCCAGCCATTCTTGAAAAAGGAATTGAAACCGGCATCGTCATTCTTGTCGGCGGCCTTGATTTTCTGCAGCGCCAGCAATTGCACGGCTTCGCTGCGGATCATTGTCCAGTTCTCTTCAAGCAGGCGCAGTTCGCGGAAATGGCCGATGGAGAAATAGGGGGCTGCCGGCACACTTGAAAACACATGCATGAACAGGTTGATCGGCGCGACAAACGTCGAATGATCGAACATCTGGCGTAATAAAGGCAACCGTACCCGGCCGCGTAAATGCACGTAAACAATTGACAGTAGATAAACGGAAACGATCACCCATTTCATGACGATACCTGGACCTTGTTCATAAAGATATCGATGAATACTGCAATCGCGACTAATCCGTTTTGTTATTGCTCAATTTTATTGCATTCTGTCCAGGCTTTGCCGTGATGCTTGCGTGAAAAGGAGGTGGGGCGCATTGTCAGCCGCGCAAGCACACCGTAACACAACACAATCCCTTGCGCGAGGACGTTCAGGCCGGCAACCGCAGCGATCAGCGGATTTTTCGCAACATACCATGCATACAGGATTGTCACCGCCGCAATTGCCATCCATCCGCTCCAGGACAACAAGGAAATCGACAGGCCAGCCTCGCGATCGCGGTGATATTTCAGAATTTGCGGCACATACAGAACCGACGCGGCCACGCCCGATGTGCCATATAACACGCTTAATATTTGTTCCATGATTCCCTGGCGACGTACTGCCGCCGTTTCCCTGCCGGTGTCACTTGCGTGACGGCTTGTTGCAAGAAAACATTGGAACATGGAAAAGCCAAGAAGTTGCATGACGACATCGATACCGATGCGTGATCCGGCTAACACATGAATATTCCGCAGTCCCGGCAGCGCCACTGAAGGCAACCGGGCTGCGTGCAATCGATCGATGTCAAACGCGATCGGAGCTTGCGGGAAAAGCGTCAGCCGAAATAAAGATCAAACGCATGGTCACGGCTACGCAAGTCCATCGACGGATTCTCGGCGCCGCTTCCAGGCGCACCGCTCATGCCAGCGCAACCAGCGAGCAAAACTATTGCAAGGACGAGGGAAAGTTTTTTCATTGTTACCTCCAGAAACGGTTGAACGTTTTCTCCTCCTTTTCGTATCGTGTTTATTTCAATATAGGACGCTCCCGCTTGAATAACCAGCCGCGCATGAGGGGGTGTTGCATTGAGAATTGATACTCTTCAAAAGAGAGTGAAAAACAGGAGCTGGCGAGGATTGCAGGAGAACTTTGACCGTCGAGATCAAAAACCACCAACGAGGGCAACTCCGCCATGAAGAATAAGGATAAGCAAGAAGCGGGAGCCGGTCGTTAGTACACTCCTTTACTTTCCTTCCAAACCTTATCATGCAAGAACTGACTTATCAGTTTTGCGCTTCCTATAGTAGGGAATTTATTTTGATTTTCTAGAATTTTGTTTGCCTTTGCCGGGTATTGCGACAATTGGGTAATTGTGGCAATAAATTGTTCCTTTTGTAGTGCAATGATGCCGGTATTTTGTTTTTTAATATGGTCAACGTTTCCATTCTCAACGCCTGAGAGTTTTTGATAAACAACAGGAATTGTTTTAACGGCATGACATTCTCCAATAGTTGCTCCTCCAGCTTTAATTCCTGCGAAATCTGCTGCCCTCGTCAGTTGTGTCATTTCTTCGGCGCTACATTTTCCCCGAACTTCGATACGCGGCTCAATCTTCTCAAGATTTGCTTTTAGTTCCGCACTTGCCCCGGCTATAGCAACAATATGCAGGTCATTCAACTTTGATTTTGCTAATGTCGACAATAAATTAACAAGATATCCACCCCAATGGCCTGAACCACCAGACATGACAAGTACCTTTTTGTCTAAGGCGGTGCGCGTCAAGGTAGTCGTCACATAACTCAAGCCGCTAACCAGAGAGGAACCAACTTTCTTGAGGGGGGCAGCAGCAGGCTTGATACTAATGGTGCGAGGCCGTAGAGGGCGGTTATTCCTCCTCCACGACCTGATGCTGGCTCACCATGCGCTGCTGCAGGTTCGGCGGCACCGGATCATAGTGGCTCAGTTCCAGCGTATAACTGCCGCGCCCGGCGGTGGCGGCATGCAGGCGCGATTGATAGCCGTTCAATTCCGACAGCGGCACCTGTGCGGCGATGACGACGGTCGATCCCTGCACCGTCTGCATGCCGGTGACTTGTCCGCGCTTGGCGGAGAGATCGCCTGCGATATCGCCCATGTTTTCTTCCGGCGTCACGATTTCGACATTGACGATCGGCTCCAGCACGACCGGACGCGCCTTTCGCACTGCATCGATGAATGCCTTGCGGCCGGCGGTCGCAAACGCGACTTCCTTGGAATCGACCGGATGACTCTTGCCGTCATACACGGTCACGCGCACATCCTGCATCGGAAAGCCTGCCAGCGGTCCTGCCTCCAGCACTTGCCGTATTCCCTTTTCCACTGCCGGAATGAACTGGCCGGGAATCGCGCCGCCCTTGACCGCGTCGATGAATTCGAATCCAGTGCCGCGCGGCAGCGGCTCGATGCGCAGGAACACTTCTCCGAACTGGCCTGCGCCGCCGCTCTGCTTCTTGTGCCGGTAATGTCCCTCGGCATGACCTGCGATGGTTTCTCGGTATGCGATCTTTGGCGGACGGGTGTCGATTTCGATCTTGTAAAACTCCGCCATGCGTTCCAGCGCGCAGCGCAGATGCAATTCTCCCAGTCCCAACAGCACGGTTTCGTTGGTGCTGACCATGTGCTCGACTTTCAGACATGGGTCTTCCGCCGTCAGCTTTTGCAGGATTTCCCACAGCCGTTGCTCGTCGCCGCGCTTTTTCGGCGCAATCGCCAGTGCATAAATGGGGGCGGGAAACGGCAGCGGTTTCAAATGGATATGTGCGTCTTCGGCCGCATCGTGCAGCACCGCGTCGAACGCGATGTCTTCCACTTTTGCCACCGCGCAGAGATCGCCGGGGGCCGCTTGCGGCACTTCCACCTGCTCCTTGCCTTGCAACATGTACAGGTGCGCGACCTTGAACGGTTTGCGGCCATCGCCGATATACAGCATGCTCTCGCGCATCACCGTGCCCTGATGAATGCGGAAGATGCCGAGCTTGCCCACATAAGGATCGACGATCACCTTGAACACATGCGCAAGTACATGCTGCGCCGGATTGGGCGCGGAGCGGATTTCGGCCTGTCTGTTTTCCGCATGCAAATCGTCGCGATAAAACATCGGCGGATTGCCCTCGACCGGATTCGGCAACAGTTTGTCGAATACGTCGAGCAATTCCTTGATGCCAGCGCCGTTGTGTGCCGAGACAAAACAGATCGGTACCAGGTGGCCTTCGCGCAATGCCTGCTCAAACGGCGCATGCAACTGTTCCGGTTCGATTTCGCCTTGTTCCAGGTACAGCGCCATCAGATCCGCATCGACCTCGACTACCTGGTCGACTAACGATCGATGCGCATCGGCCACGGAAGAAAAATCCGACTCGCCGGACGGATTGAAAAAACAGTCGGCCACTTTCGTGCCGCCCGCCGCCGGCAGGTTGATCGGCAGGCATTCCTTGCCGAATGCATTCCGGATGGCGGCGACCAGTGCAGGCAGGTCGATGTTTTCCGCATCGATCTTGTTGATGATGATCATGCGGCACAGTTTGCGCTGCTGCGCCATGCTCATCATGCGGCTGGTGACCATCTCGATGCCGTTTTGCGCATTGATCACGATAGCCGCTGTTTCCACCGCCGGCAGCGCGGCGATCGCTTGCCCCATGAAATCCGGATAGCCGGGGGTGTCGATCAGGTGGATGCGGGTATTGCGGTAATCCAGATGGATCAGCGCGGAGTACAGCGAGTGCTGGTACTTGCGTTCGAGAGGATCGAAATCGCAGACGGTGTTGCCGCGTTCCAGGCTGCCGGGCGAGGAAATCATTCCGGCCCCGTGCAGCAGCGCTTCAGCCAGGCAGGTTTTACCGCAGGCGGTATGTCCCAGGAACGCGACGGTGCGCAGGGATTCGGTACTGTATGGCATCGGTCGCTTTCCTCCCGACAGGCACAGCGTGGTATGAAACCCTCATCCATGGTAGAGCATGCGGCGGGCTTTGTAGTGCCTCCATGCGCGATGGTTTGATCTGGAACTATGCGTGCGTATCGATGGTGAACAACGGCATGCGCGAATTACTCAATTCGGTTCTCAATTCGGTTCTCAATTTAGTTGCTCGAACGACTGGATATCGCCCTCTATCGATGCGAAGCAATCGAATGCCAGGTCGAGCACATTGAGCGATGCCGCGACGGGGTTGTCCCAGGCGTCACGGCAGGCGACTGCGGCATTGTAGTGTTGTAACGCGGTTTGCAATTCGGCGGTGCGCGGCGATACGCCGCCCTGCTGGCCCGGCTGTATGCATGCGGGGAACGCTGCGATCAGCGCATCGAGTTTGCGACCGATGACGCGCAGGTTAAATGCCAGCACGATTGCATGGACATCGGGATCATAGAAATCGGCATGCGCGACTTTCAGTGCGAGCTGCCGTTCATGGAGCGCCTTCGCAAAATCCAGCGCATTCTCGATTGCCCGGTAGGGAGCATACAAACGGCCGGGCGGGTAAAGCAGGGGAACGGACATGGATTCCTCCATCACTGCGTCCTGAAGCGGGTCAAGGGGCGCATCACGCAGATTTTATCAACGCCGTCGCCGTTGATGCTTAGGATAAAACCGGAAATCAGGTATCGCATGCATGCTCCTTCAAGACAAAAGAGGGGGGCATCATATCATTCGTCCGTGTATTGTTATCGGGCGCCAAGGTTGGTACGTGCAACACTTAACATTAGGTGTTGGCGGCCACGAAAGGTTCGATGCTGAAATATGCAGAGGCTTGATGCCGGGCAGGCCGTGGACCATACTGTATCGCTGATATGGCATGGCGGTACGCTGAATCGGTATCCCATGAAGATGAGGGGGTTGACTTATGGCAATACTCACTACAAGATGTCTCTCCCATAATTATTTCAATACGGAAAGGGAGTGCCATGTTTATAAAGAAACTGTTCCGGTTTTTCTGTGTCGCGCTGCTCGCATCGGGATTAAGCGCCAGCGCTTTTGCCGCTGCTGAACGTGGCTCGCCGGACGAGGCGATGGCAATGGTAAAAAAAGCGGTCGCTTTTGCGAAGGGGAAGGGCAAGGATAAACTTCTGGCCGAGGTATCGAATCCGAAGGGGCAGTTCATCGACCGCGACCTTTACCTGAGCGTCTACGATTTCAACGGCACCGTACTGGCGCATGGCACCAATCCCAAGCTGATCGGCAAGGACGTTTCCACGCTGACCGACCCGGACGGCAAATTTTTTATCAAGGAAATTCTCGCGCAGGCAAAAGCCAACGGCAAAGGCCGCCAGGATTACAAGTGGCCGCATCCGGTGACGAAGGAGTATCAGGCCAAGTCGGCGTACTTTGAAGTGGTGGATGGAGTGATTGTTTCCTGCGGCTTTTACAAGTATTGAAGCCGGCGAGGCGGTCCGGGCTGCTTGGATGTAGCCCGGAGAAGCGAAGCGCGTCCGGGACGGTCGCTTGCGATGAAAACGGGGGGGCAATTTCGCACGAAGACGCACAGATTAAATTGAAATGCATTTACCCGAAAATCGAAGAGTGATCCACTAGCGTTCTCCTGCAAACCGGGTTTGCTCGGTTTGCGGTTTGTACCTCACGTCACAGCGGTGACACTGTCTTTTGCATCCAATCTGCACCGGCATTGCCTCTGAGGGTTTTATCATCTTCAGCGGAAGTGCCCAGTCTGCCTGTTCAGTTTGCGCACGGTTCGCAACCAACTATAACCGGCCATGCGGTGATTATGATTCGCTGATAAAATCCGGGGCGCTCATCACCATGGCTTAGTCATTGATAATGAAACGCTACTTCGTGGGTATACGACCACCCGATCAGCCCTCAAGCGATTCAACTTTACTCCGGCGTCAAACCAAAAATCAGCCAACGGTGTGGTTCGCATCAATGGGTTCGTTGGCGGCAATTTTGTCGGACGACAACCGGGCGTTACTGCGGATCATCCGCGATGTCAAACCTCAATCGCTCACCGAGTTGGCCGAATTGACCGGGCGAAAAGTATCGAATGTGTCGCGTACGCTCAAGACAATGGCGGACTACGGACTGGTGCAATTGCAACGAGGAAAAAGCGGCGTTCGGCCAATAGCGATGGCGACATCTTTCACTATTCTGCTGGACTGATCGGAACCGCAATAAACAAAGAGAAAACATGGAACCAGCAGAACTCCGGCGCATACAAGATTTCATTTGGAACATTGCCGATGACGTACTTCGTGACGTGTATGTACGCGGCAAGTATCGAGACGTCATCCTGCCGATGACTGTGCTGCGTCGTCTCGACGCCGTATTGGAACCGACCAAGAAAAAAGTGCAAGCGCTTTATGAACAGCTCGATGCAGCCAAAGTCACCAACAAGGATCAGGCGCTATGCACCGCATCTGGACAGGCGTTTTATAACACATCGAATTTTGTACTACGCGACCTCAAATCCAACACCAAGAGTCAGTAGTTAAAGAAAAATTTTGAGGCATACCTTGAGGGATTTTCTTCCAACGTGAGAGAAATCCTGGGCAAATTCAATTTTCACACCCAGATTCAAAAGCTCGTCGATGCCGATATCCTTGGACAGTTGATCGAAAAATTTCTCGATCCCGGCATTAATCTTTCCCCTGAGCCCATTCGTGATGCGTCAGACCGGATTGTTCAACCCGGCTTGGACAATCATGCGATGGGCACGGTTTTCGAGGAACTGATCCGCCGCTTCAATGAGGAAAACAACGAAGAGGCCGGCGAACACTTCACGCCACGCGATGTCGTGCAACTGATGGCGAAACTGATGTTCGTACCCGTTGCCGACCAGATCGAATCTTCGACCTACCTTCTCTACGATGGAGCGTGCGGCACCGGCGGTATGCTGACGGTGGCGGAGGAAGAACTCATGCGCCTGGCTAAAGAGCATGGAAAGCAGGTATCGATCCACCTGTACGGACAGGAAATCAATGCCGAAACCTACGCCATCTGCAAAGCAGACTTGCTTATCAAAGGTGAAGGACTGGAAGCCGAGCATATCGTCGGCGGCGCTGACAAATCGACACTCAGCAATGACGCCTTCCCGCGTCAGGAATTCGACTTCATGCTCTCCAATCCGCCGTATGGCAAAAGCTGGAAGAGCGACTTGGCCAGATTGGGCGGCAGCGAAGCCAAAAACGGTATAACGGATCGGCGCTTCGTCGTCGACCATGCCGGCGACCCGGAATTCAAATTGATTACCCGCTCATCGGATGGACAACTGATGTTCCTGGTGAACAAACTGGCCAAGATGAAGCGCAGTTCCGCATTGGGCAGCCGCATCGCGCTAGTTCATAATGGTTCCGCCCTCTTCACCGGCGATGCCGGCTCGGGTGAAAGCAACATTCGCCGCTGGGTACTGGAAAACGATTGGCTGGAAGCCATTATCGCGTTGCCGCTTAACATGTTCTACAACACCGGCATCGCCACCTACATCTGGGTGCTTACCAACCGCAAGGCCAAGCACCGGCGCGGCAAGGTGCAATTGATCGACGCAACGCAATGGTATCAACCGCTGCGCCGCAACTACGGCAAGAAAAATTGCGAATTCGGACCGGAGGAAATCGAGCGTATCATCCGCACCCTGCTCGACTTCGATAAATCGACGCATACCGAACATTCCCGCATTTTCGACAACGAGGCATTCGGCTATTGGAAAATCACGGTAGATCGTCCGTTACGTCTGAAAAGCCGATTGACGAAAGCCGCCATCGAAAGTTTGCGCTTTGCCAGCGGCGACGAAGCGTTGCGTCGAGAGCTTTATAGCCGCTTCGGCCAAGCCATCTATGACAGCTTTTCCCGCATTCGTGACGATATGGAGCAGTTGTTGCTGGGCGAAGATGAAGATGCCGAAGACGAAAGCGAAGACGCTGCGCCGCGCCGCAAATCCGTGCCGGAGAAACGCCGCGCCAAACTATTGGACCCGGCCACCTGGCAACGCGATCTGCATCTGCTGAACACGGCGCGGATCTTGGCGAGCGATCTCGGTGCCGACGAATTCCCCGATCACAACGTGTTCCGCGAGCGTGTCGATGAAGCATTGAAAGCGCGCGACATCAACCTGAAACCCGGCGACCGGAAAACGCTGCTGCGCGCCGTCAGTTGGCGCGACGAAACAGCGCCGCCTGTTATCGCGAAACAAACCAAAAGCGCAACCAATCTCGATGCCGAGCGCGAGGCGCTGTATGGCAGCTATGTAAAAGTCGAAAAAGCCGCAGGCAAAAGCAAAAAAGCGCAAGCTCAAGTTACCACCTATGAGCCAGACCCCGATCTGCGCGACACCGAGCAAGTGCCGCTGCAGGAACCCGGCGGCATCGAGGCCTTCTTCAAGCGAGAGGTTTTGCCGCACGCGCCGGACGCATGGATTGACGCCGATGGCACCAGGATCGGTTATGAAATCTCGTTTGCCCGCCATTTCTACCGGCCTAAACGCCTGCGCAGTTTGCAGGAAATTCGCGCCGACATCGTCGCGCTGGAAAAGCAAACCAAGGGGCTGTTGCTGCAAATCGTAGGAGCCCAAGCATGACGCGCAAGGTCAAGCCCGCTGCAGCAGCATCATCGGGCGACACAGGCACCATGCCGGTTCAATCCACTACCGAACTCGCCGGCGACATCCGCCGCCTGATTGCCGAGGCCAAGGCCGGACTGGCCGGCACCGTCAACACCGCGCTCACCCGGCTCAACTGGCAGATCGGCAAACGCATCCGTGACGAAGTGCTGAAAGGCGAGCGGGCCGAATATGGCGAACAGATCGTTGTATCGCTGGCGCGGCAACTGGAGCAGGACTATGGTCGTGGCTTCAGTCACAAGAACCTGCGCCACATGGTGCGTTTCGCCGAGGCATTTCCCGATGCCGGGATTGTCTCGACGCTGTCGAGACAATTGGCCTGGAGCCATTTCCTCGAAATCATTTATCTCAAAGACCCGTTGCAGCGCGATTTTTACGCCGAAATGTGCCGCATCGAATGCTGGAGCGTGCGTACGCTCCGGCAGAGAGTCGGCTCGATGCTGTACGAAAGAACGGCCTTGTCGAAGCAACCCGATGAACTGGTGCAACACGAACTGGCGGCCTTGCGCGAAACGGATCGCCTGATGCCAGATCTGGTGTTGAAAGACCCGTACATCCTCGACTTTCTTGGCTTGCAAGACCGTTATCTGGAAAAAAACCTGGAAGATGCCATCCTGCGCGAACTGGAAGCATTCCTGCTGGAACTCGGCGCAGGCTTCACCTTCATTGCGCGGCAAAAGCGCCTGCAAATCGACAACGACGACTTTTACATCGACCTCCTGCTATACAACCGCAAGCTCCGCCGCCTGGTTGCCATCGACCTCAAGATGGACGATTTTCGCGCCGAACACAAAGGCCAGATGGAACTCTACCTGCGCTGGCTGGCGAAACACGAGCAGGAGGCGGGCGAAGCGCCGCCGCTTGGCATTATTCTGTGTACCGGCAAAAAACGTGAGCAGATCGAATTGCTGGAACTGGATCAGACCGGGATTCATGTCGCTGAATATCTGACGGTGCTGCCGCCGCGTGAAGTGCTGGAGCGGAAGCTGCATGAGGCGATTGCGGCTTCGCGGGCGCGATTGGAAAATCGGGATGGGGAGGTTGACGAGTGATGGAGGCAGATTTCCCCAATAAAGAATTTTCGGCATATCCGACCTATCGCACATCCGGTTTGCCTTGGTTAGGCGCTATTCCAGCCCATTGGAACATACGCCGATGTCGCTTTCTC
>DASVLY010000556.1:0-2773 GCA_036384635.1 Noviherbaspirillum sp.
GACACCGTGCGGTTGCCGTGCATGAGCACGGCCAGGGGCCGCGCGGCCTCGTCCTGCATGATCAGGGTCTTGACGACCTGGTGTTCGTCCACGCCCAGTTCGCGCGCCGATACCGCCGTGCCGCCGTGTTCTTCATATTCGTACGGATGCTCGGAAAACGCGATCCCGTGCTTGCGCAGGAATTGCGTCGCCGGCGTTTCCGAAATGTGCTCTTTCTTTGCCATGTCAGGTCATGTAAAAAAAACTGGGCCACATTATGCAGCAAGAATGTTCCTTGAAAAGGATTGACTGCACCAATTGATGGACATCAATCAATTCATTAATTGTCCTTGGCTGTCAGGACCGGCGGAAGTCGCTTGTGTTAAAACGACATCAGCGTTCTTCCGCTGCATGGGCGGTTGGACCAGCGCAAACGAAGCGGGATGAACGCATGCGCCAGCAATTCGTTAAAGAGAAGATATTTGCTTCAATGAATTTTGTGCGATGCACAAAAATTGCTTGACTTCGCCTTCCCTCTCTTTAAAATGCAAATTGTTGCGCCGCACAATCAAAGCAAAGATCTGGTGCACATACCATCCGACGTCACTATTTATTCCAAGGAGAAATCCATGTTCCCGATTCCCGAACAATTTTCCAATGTCGCCAAAGCCAATTTCGAAACCCAACTGTCCCTGTTCACCAATTTTGCGAACAAGGCATTTGAAAGCGTTGAAAAGGTCGTCGACCTGAACATGAGCGTCGTCAAGACTTCACTCGAAGATACGTCGCTCGCGGCCAAGCAATTGCTGGCTGCAAAAGATCCGCAGGAATTTTTCTCGCTCACCGCTGCGCAAGCACAACCGACCGCCGCCAAGGCGATCGCGTATGGCCGCCATCTGGCAGGAATTGCGACCAGCACCCAGGCTGAATTCACCCGCGCCGCCGAAGAGCAGATTGCCGAAGCCGGTCGCAAAGTGACTGAAATGGTGGAGGATGTGTCGAAGAATGCGCCTGCCGGCACCGAGAATGTGGTGGCGATCGTGAAATCCGCGATAGGCAACGCAAATGCCGGCTATGAGCAGTTCAGCAAAACGACGAAACAAGCAGTGGAAGTGCTGGAAGCGAACATGAATTCGGCAGTCAACCAGTTTTCGCAAGCTGCAGAAAAGAACGCCAATCGTACTCGCGCCAAGTAAATTGCCAGCAAGCCAAAAAACGGACCGCAATACGGTCCGTTTTTTATTGATATTCGCGCCTGGGAAAACCCAGGCATCCGACCGTCAGGCAGTCAGATATGCGCAACCAGATAGGTAGCGGCGAAAGTTGCGACTACGAGGGCAAGATATGAAATCGTGCGTAAGGTTTCCATGAAAAAGCTCCAACAAACTGGTACATAAAAGAAATCTAACAAATCATAGGCCAACTCATACTGACTAATAGCAAGCGAATGCTGCCTTGTTTTTCATCAATGAAACAATTCCCTTGCGAATCATTGACATAGTGCAGCTTATTCCTGCTTATCCACAGAATTAATCACAACAACTGTGGGTAGATTCCCAGTGGATCTGATGCACTGTTTTCAGGCTCCATTGCAAGCCTGAATTGTTCATCACACCACTTTTCCAGTATCAGGATTGATTGCAGGAAATGCGCGAAGCTTTACGTTTTGTAACACCGCTTGCCGCAACAGTTCCATTCAGCCACGCGGATGATGCTGCGCATGCAGCTTTTTCAGGCGCTCGCGCGCCACATGGGTGTAGATCTGCGTAGTGGAAATATCCGCATGCCCCAACAGCAACTGCACCACCCGCAAGTCGGCACCGTGGTTCAACAAGTGCGTGGCGAATGCATGCCGCAAGGTATGCGGCGACAGCGGCGCATTGATCTGGGCATGCAGCGCATACTTCTTGATCAGCGTCCAGAACATCTGGCGCGTCATCGCGCCGCCGCGCGCAGTGACGAACAACGCATCGTCGATCTGTCCGCTCAGGATGACAGGGCGCCCCTGTTTCAGATAGCGCTCGATCCATGCGCGCGCAACCTCGCCGAACGGCACCAGCCGCGTCTTGCCGCCTTTGCCGGTAATACGCAGCACACCTTCATTCATCCCGAGTTCAACCGATTTCAGCAACACCAGCTCGGACACCCGCAAGCCGCTCGCATACATCAGTTCCAGCATCGTACGGTCACGCAGACCGAGCGGCGTATTGACGTCGGGTGCGGCAAGCAGTGCTTCGACCTGCGCTTCGGTCAATGTCTTCGGATAGCGCGGCGGCTGTTTGGCCGACTTCATCTTCAGGCAAGGGTCGGCGCTGATCCTGTCCTTTCGCAGCGCCAGATGGTAAAAGCGTTTCAGTACCGCCAGGCGGCGATTGGCGGAGCTGGGCTTGCTCTGTTCATGCCGCGCGGCAAAATAGGCGGCAAGGTCATCCGCCTGCGCCGCGTATAACGCCTTGCCGCGCTCTTGCCACAGCCAGTCGGCAAACAGTTCCATGTCACGCCGGTATGCATCCAGCGTGTTTTTCGCGAGACCGTCCTCCAGCCACAACGTATCGCAGAATTCGTCGATCGCAAGCCGATCTGCCGATGCCTGATTCTCGATACTCATCAATATCCTGCCACCCCTTCATGTGCAAGCAGCCAGCGCTTGACGCCAAGGTGAAAACCGGTTTCGTCATCATGATTGGAGAAGCCGCCCAGCCCGCCCGACGCAGTCACGCGATGGCAAGGGATCACCAGCGGGAACCAGTTCGCGCCGCACGCCTGCCCGACTGCACGCGGCGCGGAGCGGATC
>DASVLY010000557.1:0-7044 GCA_036384635.1 Noviherbaspirillum sp.
CGGTCTGATGTAATCATCCGGCGTCCAGAATACCTGATTATCATTTTCAAACACCGTAATTGGTCGCAAACGGCCACGGCGGCACGGCCCACCCGCGCATAACCCCGTTTCCGGCGTATAGAGCGCACCATGCGTAGAACACATCAGGTATAGCCCGCTGGATTCAAAGAAATCGCCTTCATTCCAGTCGAGTTCGATCGGCACATGCGCGCAGCGGTTCAGGTAACCGTAGACAGTGTTGTTGTATCGAATAACGAACCCGGTACCGTCTTCGCCGCCCGCAGTGACAGGAAAACGCATTCCCTTGCCGCCCTCCAGCAGTTCGGCTGATGCGCAAATGTGAATCGCAATGGCGTCCATGTACAAATTAATTATGCATTTTCGCTTAACCACGCATGCAACTCAAACACTGAGTTGGCCGAGTAAAGCGGATTTAACGCCTGCAGTTCGGAGCCGGGATGCGCGCCGTAGTGAACCGAGATCCCTGACGCACCGGCATTGATCGCCATCTGCAGATCGTGAGTGGTATCCCCGATCATCACTGTACGCCGCAAGTCCTGCCCAAGTTCACGACTTAATTCCTGCAGCATCGCCGGATGAGGTTTGGAAAAGGTCTCGTCTGCGCAGCGGGTGGCATCGAAGACCGACAACAGATTGGCGGTATCGAGCGCCCGATTCAGGCCGACACGACTCTTGCCTGTTGCGATCGCCAGAAAATACCCCTGCTGTGCGAGATCGGTCAGCATTTCGCGCACACCCTCGAACAGCGTCAGCTCCTTGTCCCGAGTCAGGTAATGGTAGCGGTAGCGCTCCACCATATGCGGATAGTATTTCGGTTCAAGACCCGGCAAAACCGCTTGCATCGCGTCCTGCAGACCAAGGCCGATCACGTAGGATGCCGCCTTTTTATCCGGCACCCGCAACCCGAGATCCTTTGCCGCTGACTGGATACAGTCGACAATGGTCGCCGTGCTGTCCATCAGCGTGCCATCCCAATCGAATACGATTAAATCAAATTTCTTTCTTGCCATGTTTTCCTGCAGCAGATGCCGCAAATTCAAATATTAGCTAGCTGAGTCTTCCGAACCGGCTTACGCCGCAGGTTGATGTTCAAGGCTCTTCAGGAACTGCTCGCATTCTGGAGGGAGTGGCGCCTTGAGCGTGACAGGATTGCCTGTTTCGGGGTGAACAAAGGTAATCTGGTGCGCATGCAGGAACATGCGCTTGAACGCGATGCGTTCTCCGTCGACTTTTTGCAGTGTCTTGTTCAGGCCGAAATCGCCGTATTTGTCGTCGCCGACAATTGGAAAGCCGGTCGATGCGAGATGCACCCTGATTTGATGCGTGCGTCCGGTTTTCAGTTCCGCTTCCAGCAACGCGAACGCGCCATAGCGCCTGATCAGGCTGAATACCGTATGCGACGGCGAACCGTCGGCCTGCACTCGCACCCGGCGCTCGCCGTCCGGCGTACTGTATTTAAACAAAGGCAACCTCACATGCTGACGAGCGTTCTGCCAGTCGCCGTGCACCAAGGTCAGGTAACGCTTGTCGAGTTGGCTGTCACGGATCTGTTCATGCAAACTGATTAACGCGGAGCGTTTTTTCGCCAGCAGCAGGATGCCCGATGTGTCACGGTCGAGACGATGCACCAGTTCGAGGAATCTGGCTTGCGGCCGCGCCGTGCGCAATTGTTCGATGACGCCGTAGCTGATCCCGGAGCCGCCGTGCACCGCGATACCGGCAGGTTTGTCAATCACCAGGAGGTGCGCATCCTCCAGGAGAATCCTGAATTCCGCCCCAGGTATCGTCCGCTCCTGCTTTTCAGCGACTCTCACCGGCGGCACGCGCACCACGTCGTCAATCTGGAGCCGATAAGTTTGGTCGATCCGTCCTTTGTTGACTCGCACCTCCCCTGAACGCAGCACACGGTAAATGTGACTTTTAGGCACACCTTTGCAAATACGCAAGAGAAAATTATCAATGCGCTGGCCGGATTCCTCTTCAGAAATAGTAATCAGGCGGACTTGGGTGGAGACTTGTGAGGCTTGGTTAGCTGGCATCGAATCACCGCTCTTCTCAGAAAATCTCGCTAAGTCCTTCATTTTGAATATATAATTGTTTCGCTTTGGTTACAAACCGAGCGCACGTGTAAGAATAAAAAAGCACATTCTACACAGGGGCGTCTCCACCGGCCTCGCCAAATTGCAAATTCGGTGGAAAAGATGTGTATGCATCATCCAGACGCGCGCATCAAGGTTGCACCGCTGTTGCAAGATCGCACACATGGATGCTGGACAAGATTGCTTGAATTGTAAGGATAAGTCTGGCAAGCACTTCCTTGTTGAAGGATGCTTGCCGGTTGATGTGGTTGCCCCTTGTTTGCCGGTTTCGTTGAATCCAATGTCTTATTTGGCTCATTTTTATTGCTCGCTGACTGACGCCGTGCTCGATTCGTTCGATGTGCGCGACGAGGATGATGCGCGCGGCCGGCATAAGCATCAATCGCATCCGCGCCCCGTTACGGCTGTCGCGCATATTGCGCCCGCCGCACACTAAGGCAATTCCCTCCCTCAAGCACTCCGCCCTCGCGTACATCCCTTACTTAAAGCCGGCCCCGGGTCACGGAGTTAAAAATGAAACGCATGTTGTTTAACGCCACGCAGCAGGAAGAGTTGCGCGTGGCGATTGTCGATGGGCAGAAGTTGATCGACATCGATATTGAGACGAGCGGGCGTGAACAGCGCAAATCCAATATCTATAAAGGGGTGATCACTCGTATCGAACCCTCGCTGGAAGCTTGTTTTGTCAATTACGGCGAAGAACGCCATGGTTTCCTGCCATTCAAGGAAGTGGCGCGCAGCTACTTCAGAGAAGGCGTGGATGTGCGCAATGCGTCGATCAAGGAAGCGTTGCGCGAAGGCCAGGAAATCATGGTCCAGGTGGAGAAGGAGGAGCGCGGCAACAAGGGGGCAGCGCTGACCTCCTTCATTTCACTGGCTGGCCGTTACCTTGTCTTGATGCCGAACAATCCGCGCGGTGGCGGCGTATCGCGCCGCGTCGAAGGCGAAGACCGCCAGGAATTGCGCGAAGCCATGGACAAATTGGATGTGCCGAACGGCATGTCGGTGATTGCGCGTACTGCCGGCATCGGCCGCAGCGTCGAAGAATTGCAGTGGGACTTGAACTATCTGATGCAATTGTGGCGTGCCATCGAAGGCGCAAGCCAGTCGGTGCCGGGGGCTTTCCTGATTTACCAGGAATCCTCGCTGGTAATCCGCGCCATCCGCGATTATTTCCAGCCTGATATCGGCGAAATCCTGATCGATACCGACGACATCTACGAACAGGCGCAGCAGTTCATGAGCCACGTGATGCCGGACATGGTGCATCGCGTAAAGCGCTACCGCGACGATGTACCGCTGTTTTCGCGCTTCCAGATCGAACATCAGATCGAAACCGCCTATTCTCGCATCGTGCCGCTGCCATCCGGCGGCGCGATCGTGATCGACCATACCGAAGCACTGGTTTCGATCGACGTCAACTCGGCACGCGCAACGCGCGGCAGCGATATCGAAACCACTGCATTACATACCAATCAGGAAGCCGCCGACGAAGTTGCGCGCCAGTTGCGCCTGCGCGACCTCGGCGGTCTGATTGTGATCGACTTCATCGACATGGAGAACGCGAAAAACCAGCGTGAAGTCGAAACCCGCCTGAAGGATGCGTTGCGCTATGACCGCGCGCGTGTACAAATGGGCAAGATTTCCCGATTCGGACTGATGGAATTGTCGCGCCAGCGCCTGCGTCCTTCGCTATCCGAAGGCAGCCATGTGACCTGCCCGCGCTGTAACGGCACTGGCCATATCCGCGATACCGAGTCGTCTGCATTGCAAGTCCTGCGCATCATCCAGGAAGAGGCCATGAAGGAAAACTCTGCCGCGATCCACGTGCAGGCGCCGGTTGATGTGGCCGCATTCCTGCTCAACGAAAAGCGCGGCGAAATCCTGAAAATCGAAACGCGCCACCGCGTGACGATCATCCTGATTCCGAACAAGCATCTCGAAACCCCTCACTACAAGCTCGAACGCATCAAGCACGACGATCCGCGTCTGGAAGAAGCGCAGGCCAGCTATGACATGGCCGAGGAAGCCGATACCGATATCAGCTACGGCAAACGCCAGAAGGAAGAAGTGCGGCCTCGCCAGGAAGCGGTGGTCAAGGGCATTACGCCCGATCAGCCGGCACCTATTGTCGAGCGCAAGCCGACGCAACCGGCACCCGTCGTCACGCCGCCGGCAGAGGAAGGTTTTTTCAGCCGAATGTTCGGTTTCTTCCGCAAGAAACCAGTCGCGCCGGTGCCCGCTCCGGCTCTTGTGGTCGAAGAGAAACCACAGCAGGCACGCGAACGCAATGAGCGCAATGGGCGCAGCCGCAATCGCCGCGGACGTGGCGGACGCGAACGCAACGAAGAGCGTGAAGAGAGCGTGAAGGTGGCACAGGCGGCTGATACTCTGCAGACGCAACGGCAGCCGCGTCCACCACGTGAAGCGCGTGAACCACGTGAGGCGCGTGAACCACGTGAGGCGCGCGGGGGCAGTGAGCCGCGCCGTGAACGTAGCGAGCGCCAGCCGCGCCAGCGCGAAGAACGCAAGGAGGCACCAGAGGAGTTGTTGAAAACCGCCCCGGTCGCAGAGGAAGCGCCTGCCGCAGTCGCTTTGCCCGTTGCGCTGGAAATCGAGGCCGCTCCAAGCGTAACTGGTGTTGACGATGGAAACGGCGAACAAGGCGAAGAGCGCCGTCGCCGTCGCCGTCGTGGTGGCCGTAATCGTAATCGCCGTGATCATGAAACCGGCGAAGCAGTCATTGTCGACGGAGAGCCAGAGCTTGAAGCCGCCACTGAAGCATTGATTCCACAACAATCAATGCCATTGGAAATCGCTGAAGTCGAGATGTCGGCAGCGGTTGCAAGCGTTACCGAGGTTGTTGCTGCTCCGGCAGAGGTTGTTGCAAACGACAACGTGCCGCCGGAATCTGTCGTTGCAAAGCCTGCAGCCGACACCAACATTGCGCCACAAGAAACGGCTGCAGAAATCGCAGCGCAAGCGGAACCAGCTTCGGTTCCGCTTGCAGTAGCTGTCGAACCCAGGCTGCTGCCGGCTGCTACGGCACCTGCGATAACGGTCGATCCGGCGCCGATGCCGCTGGACCATCTGCGTGAAATCCTGGCCGCCGCCGGATTGACGCTTGCGGTCACCGATCCAGAAAAGCTGCGCGCCGCGCAGGAGGCTGCTTCCCGCATCGTGCCCGCACCACGAGTACCGCGCGAACGCAAACCGTTGCCGCCACTGTCGACCGAACCGCTGATTCAGGTCGAAACACGCCGCTGACGGTGTACAGCCCGGCGTGTCGAAAGAGGCGCCGGGACTACTGGGGTAATGATGAAAAGGGAGCGGATGCTCCCTTTTTTGAACATTATTCGTCGATGATATCCGGTTGGAGATTCCTGTGACCGTCACACTGCGAGAGCAGCCCTCACCCTCACCTGTCGGTCTCGGCGCAGCCTTTTGGTACTGGTTGAAACTGGGATTCATCAGCTTCGGCGGTCCTGCCGGGCAGATTGCATTGATGCATACCGAACTGGTCGAGAAACGTCGCTGGATTTCCGAGAGGCGCTTTCTGCACGCTTTGAATTACTGTATGGTGCTGCCCGGTCCCGAAGCCACGCAGCTTGCTATCTATATCGGCTGGCTGATGCATCGCAGCTTGGGCGGCATTCTTGCGGGAATTCTGTTCGTGCTGCCTTCACTGTTGATCCTGATCGCGCTGTCATGGATCTATATGGCGTTCGGCAATCTCCCGCTTGTTGCGGGCGTGTTATATGGAATCAAGCCTGCGGTCGTGGCGATCGTGCTGGCCGCAGCTTGGCGTATCGGTTCCCGCACTTTGAAGAACCGCTGGCTGATTGCTATCGCAGTCGCGGCTTTCTTCGCGATCGCGGTCGCTCGCCTTCCGTTCCCGCTGATTGTCATCACCGCAGCGTTACTGGAGGCGCTGGGCGGCAGGTTCATGCCGGATCGGTTCTCCAACGGAGCCAAGCATGCTGCTTCTCATGCCGCCTCCTTTGGTCCGGCGCTGATCGATGACGATACGCCAACGCCCCATCATGCACGTTTTTCCTGGGCAAGACTCGCGGCATACAGTGTCGGCGGCATCGGAATCGGCTTCATTGTATGGATGCTGATTGCGCTGCAGCCCGGCGCTCATAATCCGCTGGCGCAAATGGGGTGGTTTTTTACCAAGGCAGCAATGATGACTTTCGGTGGCGCGTATGCGGTATTGCCGTATGTGTACCAGGGTGCGGTCGACATTTATCAATGGACAACGCCGACGCAAATGATCGATGGACTCGCGCTCGGAGAAACCACGCCGGGACCGCTGATCATGATCGTTGCCTTCGTCGGTTTTGTTGGCGCCTGGAGCAAGGAAGCCTTTGGCGTTCACACATTGCTGGCAGGTGTAGCCGGTGCGTGCGTCGCCACCTTCTTTACGTTTTTGCCATCATTCGTGTTCATTCTTGCAGGCGGCCCGCTTGTTGAATCCACGCGCGACGATATCCGCCTGACCGCGCCGTTGACGGCAATTTCGGCAGCGGTGGTCGGCGTGATCGTGAGCTTGGCAATATTTTTCGCGCAGCATGTATTCCATCTGGCAGAAACACTGGCACAGTGGGACTGGGCGGCGATCGCGATCGCTGCCGCGGCGGCAGTTGCGCTGCTGCGCTTGAAAGCCGGAACCATTAGCGTGATCGGCGCCTGTGCGCTGACAGGGGCCGTGGTATCTTATCTGCGTTATACCAATCTTCCGTTATAACGTGACAGATGAAATCGATGGATTTTTTTCGTCCGGCAAGGCGGGAGGAGGCGCCATAGCAATGGGATGGACGCCCCCACCCGTAACGGCATCGAATGTGCCAAAGTGGAAGTGTCAAACAACCACTTGAACCGAGGGGAGCGTCACCATGAAGATTACGACAATTGGCATCGA
>DASVLY010000558.1:0-4449 GCA_036384635.1 Noviherbaspirillum sp.
CCACACCGTTCTTGACACGGAAAAAGCCTTCGTTGGTGCGTTCGCCGGTCAGGAAAGGCTTGTCGTTGGCATCATGATCGGAAGTGATCAGGTTGGCCGCTTCAGCATCGGTACGCGCCAGCACGATGGTAGGCACGCCCATGACGTCGGCGGCAAAACGGGCTGCAGTCAACTTCTCGATTGCTTCCTGCGTCGGAACCAGCACCTTGCCACCCATATGCCCGCACTTCTTCACGGCCGCCAACTGATCTTCGAAGTGCACACCGGCAGCACCGGCGGCGATCATATTTTTCATCAGTTCGAAAGCGTTAAGCACGCCGCCGAAACCGGCTTCGGCGTCAGCCACGATCGGCAGGAAGTAGTCGACGAAGTTCTCATCGCCCGGATTGATGCCGCGCGACCACTGGATTTCGTCAGCACGCTTGAAGGTGTTGTTGATGCGGCGAACCATGGTCGGCACAGAGTCGTAAGCGTACAGCGACTGGTCGGGATACATGGTTTCGGAGGTGTTGCCGTCGGCAGCGACTTGCCAGCCCGACAGGTACACAGCTTCCAGACCAGCCTTGGCCTGTTGCATCGCCTGGCCGGCGGTGATCGCGCCGAATGCGTTCACATAGCCCTTCTTCGCTTCGCCGTTGATCAGGCTCCACAGCTTTTCGGCCCCACGCTTGGCCAGTGTGTATTCAATCGGGAGCGAGCCACGCAGACGGACAACGTCTTCAGCGGCGTAGTTGCGTTTGATGCCTTTCCAGCGCGGGTTTTCGGCCCAGTCGGTGTTCAGTGCCCGGATTTGCTGTTCGCGAGATGCCATAGTCGTTCTCCTGTGGTGATGCGGGTGAAAAGAAAAAAGAAACCTCAATGGAGAAATAATATGCGTTTTTTTGCGGGGCAACAAGGTCTTATATAAGACATAAAACCAAATTTAATTCCATATATTTCAATATCTTACGAATAATATTTTGCGATATGAAATAACTTTTTTTAACATGAAACAAAATTGAAGTGCCCTGCACCATTATTTTCCGCAATACGAGATACAAATTCTGAATCGTGAAAACTGCTTCTATGCATTGCTGGCCGCCGCCCGGACATCCATCACCGGCGCGAACATTGACTGTTGCTGGCATTGCTCACAGGACTTCAGATCAGCGGCTGGGACGACACCAGCACACCATCCGCATCCGCATAGATCCAGTCGCCTGGACTGATGGCGACACCGGCAATCGATACGCGCAGGTCGCGCTCGCCCACTCCCTTGCGCACACTGCGCTGCGGATGCGTAGCCAGCGCACGCACGCCGATGTCGCATGCATTGATTTCCTCGGAATCGCGGATACAGCCATTGACAATGATGCCAGCCCAGCCATTTTTCTCGGCCAACACGCCGAGATTGCCGCCAACTAACGCGCAACGCAGGCTGCCGCCGCCATCGACCACCAGCACCCTGCCGTTGCCGGGTGTTTCAAGCGCCGCACGCACCAGCACGTTGTCTTCGAATACCTTGAGCGTAGCGGTCGGGCCGAAGAATTTCACCTTCTTGCCGAATTTCTGGAACACCGGCGGCAACACTGTCAGTACACCCTTGGCCAGTTTATCTTCGTTGCCGTCGCAGATGTCGCATGTCGTAAAAGCCATTTTTCCCTCCGCAGTCAGACCAGCTTATTGTAAGCGTGCCTGGAACACTCAGGCCGTCTGCGCCTTCACCGCACTGCGCGCTGTGTTACTGCCCACACCCACAGCGGTGAACAAAGCCAGTGCCTGAAACACGCCAATGCAGACGAACACCCAGGACGGATGACTGCGATCCATCAGTGCACCGAACAGCAATGGCGATACCGATAGACCGATATCGAGGCCGGAATATACTACGCCATAGACGCGGCCGGTCGCGCTCTTGGGAGCTGCAGCACGGATCAGCAAATCGCGCGACGGCCCGGCAACGCCTGCGCCGAAACCGATTGCGGCCATCAGCACCACCGCCATCCACGGGGCCACGAAACCACCGGCAATCACCAGCGCCATCAAACCCGATCCCGTGAATGCCAGTGCGATCGTACGGTCATGGCGCGTGGTCCTGGCCGCGAGAAAGCCTCCCCACACCATGCCGCAGGCCGATGCCACCATGTAAGAGGTGTAACCGGCCGTGGCCCAGCCAAGCGACATGCCGTACAGCGCACGCAGGCTGGCCGGCGAAAAACTCTGGATGCCGCCGAGCGCCATCGCGGTGATGAAAAAGAACGCGAAACACATCCAGATCGCCGGCAAACGCATAAAGTCAAGGATACCTCCGTTGAGCGCCACGACCTTTTTGGATGGCGCCGCAACGGCATGGGTATCGTGGGTGTTGAGCAAGTCGCGATTCGCCCATAGCAGAACGAGCACTGCGGCGGGGATGCATGCAGCAGCGAATAACGCGGTACGCCAATCCGACAGGCCGGCAACTGTCGTCAAGAATACCGGAGCAGAGGCCCAGCCAAGGTTGCCAGACAAGCCATGCACGGAGAATGCATGACCCAGCCTCACTGTGGAAACACGCTTGTTCAGGATGGTAAAGCAAGCCGGATGAAACACACTGTTGCCAAGACCGGCCAGCATCGAACCCGCCAGCAGCAGGGCATAGCCGGGCGCGACACCCAGCACGAGCGCCGACGCTGCCAGGCAGCCCATGCCGAAGAACAGCACCGCGCGAGCGCCGATCCTGTCCACAACGAAACCCGACAGAGCCTGGCCAATGCCGGAAACGATGAAAAATACCGTCATCAGCAATCCCAGTTCCGCGTAGCTGACGCTAAATGCTTCCTTTAGCCACGGGAACAGCGGTGCAAGAATCAAATGAAAAAAATGCGAAACACCATGTGACAGTCCTTCGAGGCCGATGACCCGGGCGTCGCGGCGGAAAGTGGCGGGATCGGATGTGGCTGCAGTCATTGCGTCCTCTTTTCGGTTGACGATGAAAAGAGTGTACGCAAAAACATCACGCCTGATTTAAGATAAAGCGACAACCTTTGTCGATTTTTTGACAGCATGGCGATTCAACCCTTAACGCACACCCTTGATGTACCCGGCATGGAGCCGACGCCCGAACGGCCGGTACGCATTGTCCCGCGTGATCTTGACGCTGCCGAACTGTTTGCGCCTCACAAGCACCCTTGGGGACAAGTTACATATGCGCTGGAAGGCGTGGTGCGGGCCACGGTCGGCAGCCGTACATGGATCATTCCACCGCAGCGTGCGCTTTGGATTCCACCCGATGCTCTGCATGAAATCGAAACACTGGAACGGGCACGCCTGCGCATACTGCGTGTCCACGAGGATGCCTCCCCGTTTCAAGGCGATCAATGCGAAGTGGTGGATGTGTCGGTACTGTTGCGTGAACTCATTGTCGCGCTGACGTTGGTCGATGCGGAAGAACCGCGTGAATCGATGCTGGCGACGCTGATCCTGGATGAGTTGGCGAGATCGGCCACCTTGCCGATCTGCGTTGCATTACCTGAAGACAAACGGTTGAGAGCGCTATGCCAAATACTGATTGCCGCCCCGTCGACTGCGTTGACGCTCGACGACTGGGCCACGCGCGTAGGCGCATCCAGCCGTACGCTGGCGCGCTTGTTCGAACGGGAACTCGGCATGCGCTTCGGCCAATGGCGGCAGCAGGTGCGTTTAGCCCATGCGGCACCATTGATTGCGCGCGGGCTGCCACTGTCGCGGGTGGCAGCCGAACTCGGTTATACGAGTCAGTCGGCATTCTCGGCGATGTTCAGAAAAACCTTTGGACAGTCGCCTACTGCATTTTTCGCGCGGAAGGAAAACTGAAAAAGTTTCGCTGAAGACGCCCTATGTCACAGCTTGCAAACGGTGATGCTACGTGAGCGCCTGGTGCGGCATGCGGGCGACCGGCAAGCAGGAAACATTCTGCCGCGCCGGGTTACAGGCCCTGCTGCAGTTTCTGGCTGGCCCAGTATCCGTAATCCACTTGGATATTTTCCATCAGCCCTATCAGGTTGGTCGCCTGATTGCTCAGTAACTGGCTCCACTGGGTTATCAGATTGAATTGCTTTTCAACCAGTTTCGACATGGTATTGGCCTGTTTGATCTGGACGTAGTCCTGCATCAGAATGGCGCAGCCCTTGAGCCAACCTTCATTCTGCTCTTGCAGGCGCTGTACAACGGCTCTTTGCAATTGCACCGATTCCTCCCAGATTTCGGGATTTGCAAGACGGGTCGTCAAGCCGGCTGCAAACATCCCGTTTCTGAAGAGGTGGGCGGCATGGTTACTCATTAAGTAGTTTGCCCTCATGGCTGTCCCGAGGGCGGCCGGTCCTGCGTAAGTAGCAATCTCCGGCAATGCGGGAGCGGCTGGTTTGCCCTGGTACGATACCGGCAGCATATGGGGAAGTCTGCTCATGATGACCTCGATTCTTGTAAGTTGATTCGGATTGTTTGGGTGTG
>DASVLY010000559.1:0-4360 GCA_036384635.1 Noviherbaspirillum sp.
GAGAGAAGGGCCTGCGCACGCAATATCTGTGGCGCGAAGTGCTGGCGAAAGAAACGCTGTCCGAAATCATCGAGAACTACGCGCAGATCATTGAGAAAGAAGATGAGCGCGGGCGCAAGAAGCGCGAACAGGTCTGGCCGCGCTACCATCAGTTGGATGTGGTGGGCGATCTGCTGGCGAGAGCGCGCCGCGATCCTGTCGGCAGCAAATATCTGATCCAGCACTCGGCAGGCAGCGGCAAGAGCAATTCGATTGCCTGGCTGGCGCAGCGGCTGGTGGACTTGAAACGCGAAGACAAGGCCGGCGAACCGAATATTTTCGCGTCGGTGATTGTTATCACGGACCGTAAGAATCTGGACAAACAGATTGCCCGCACCATCAAGAATTTCACCAACGTCGCTTCGACGCTTGGGCATTCGGCCAAGTCCGAGGATCTGGCGAGATTCATCAAGATGGGCAAGCCGATCATCGTCACCACGGTGCAAAAATTTCCGTTCATTCTGGATTCGCTGGGAGATACCCATCGCGACCGGAATTTCGCTCTGATCATCGACGAAGCGCATTCCAGCCAGGGCGGCAAGACCACGGCGAAGATGAATGCGGCGTTGAAACGTCAGCCGGACAACGAGGATGACGACTCCGCCGATCCGGATAAGCCGGGTGAGACGACGGAAGAGTTTGTCGAGCGCGAAGTGGAGGCGCGCATTGCAGCCCGCCGTATGCCGGCCAACGTCAGCACTTTTGCATTCACGGCGACACCGAAGAACAAGACCGAGGAATTGTTCGGCGAGCCTTACGCCGAAGACGGTAAAACCAAGCATCGCCCCCACCATGTGTATACGATGAAGCAAGCCATCGAGGAAGGCTTCATCATGGATGTGCTCAGGAGCTATACGCCGGTAGCGAGTTATTACAATCTGGCCAAGAAGGTCGAGGACGACCCTGAATTCGACAAGCAGCGTGCGCTGAAAAAACTGCGCGCCTATGTCGAGTCGCACGAACATGCGATCGGCAAGAAAGCGGCGATCATGGTCGATCATTTTTTGCAGCAGGTAATCGCCCGGCGCAAGGTCGGCGGCCAGGCACGGGCGATGGTCGTGACGCAGAGCAGGCAGCGCGCCCGCGATTACTTCAAGGCGATCAGTGGTTATCTGGAAGAGATCAAGAGTCCTTACAAGGCGATTGTGGCTTTCTCCACCGACGAGAAAAAGAAAGGTTCGGCGAAAATCACCGAGGCCGATATGAATGACTTTCCATCGAATCTGATCGAAAGCAAGTTCAAAACCGATCCCTATCGCTTTCTGATCGTCGCCAATAAATTCACGACAGGGTTCGATGAGCCGCTGCTGCACACGATGTATGTGGATAAGACCCTGGCGGATATCCAGGCGGTGCAGACACTCTCGCGCTTGAATCGGGCGCATCCGCAAAAGCATGATGTATTCGTGCTCGACTTCGTCAACGATCAGGCCGAGCGGATCAAGGAGGCTTTTCAGCGTTACTACAAGACGACTTTGCTGGCCGACGAAACCGATCCGAACAAATTGCATACGCAAAAGGACGAACTCGATGCGGCGCAAGTCTATGAATGGAAAAATGTCGAGCGCTTCGTGGCACTCTATCTGGCAGGCGATGAGCGCGATACTTTGGATCCGATTCTTGATGCTTGCAGAGATGCTTACCAGGCACTGGGAGAGGACGAGCAGGTCAAGTTCAAGGGCAATGCCAAGGCGTTCTGTCGCACCTACGGCTTTCTCGGCTGCGTGTTGCCCTACGGCGTTGCCGATTGGGAGAAGCTGTCCATTTTCCTGAATTTCCTGATTCCCAAGTTACCGGCACCTGCGGAAGACGATTTGTCACGCGGTGTGCTGGAATCCATCGACATGGATAGCTATCGGCCGGAAGTACGGGCAACCATCCGCCTGAGCCTGGCTGACGAAGATGCGGAAGTCGGGCCGGTCCCTGCGGGAAGCATGGCCGGACGCGCCGAAGCTGAATTGGACCGGCTCTCCAACATCTTGAAGACGTTCAATGACGAGTTAGGAAATATCGATTGGAAAGACGGCGACAAGATTCGGCACGTCATCACGGAAGAGATACCCGCAAAGGTTGCAGCGGATCAGGCGTACGTAAACGCCATGCGCAACTCCGATAAGCAAAACGCACGCGTGGAACATGACAAGGCTTTGCAGCGCGCCATCGTGGGCTTGCTGACCGACCATACCGAACTGTTCAGGCAGTTCAGCGATAACGCTAGTTTCAAGCAATGGCTCTCGGAGCAGGTTTTCGACCTGACTTACCAACCGCGTCCGCCGGAACGCTTTGTAGCCAAACCTTGGCGAGACCGTGCTATCCGTGAGGTATCGCAGCGTTTCGGCCAGGCAGCGAAATGGCGCGGCATCACTGAAGGTCTGGCAGGCTATTTTGAAGCTAATGCCGGCGACCCGATCATGCTCAGCGACATTGAGAAACTTGCCGGCGAGTTGCAGGTAACTGTGGAAGACGTGGCAACGGTGCTGCAGATCTTGTCCGCCGATGATATCGGTTTGCTGGAACGTACTTACAGTAAAGTCGAGCCGGTGGATGGCGAGGTGCGCGATGTGGCAACCGGCGAAATTCGAACCGGCTTGGCCAGTCTGTTTTCCCGTGGAGAACTTTCATCGCACGGTGAGCAATTCGCCGGAAGCATTCTGATGGGATGGCGGCCGCCGGCGAGCAGTTCATCGTCATGGTCGAGGGCTGGTGTATGACGCAATCGGCAGACACTGTCCAGGCGTGGCTTCAACGCTATCCGAGAATGGCAAAGCTGATCGATCCGAATCTAAGCGATGCTGTGCTGGACCAGATTTTGGAAGGTCTACTGGACGAATCGATTCGAAAACTTGAGGACAGCGCCAACCTGTACTCAACATTAAATGAAGAACAATTGACCGGAATCCTTAAATTCATCCTGGAACGAGATGGGCTAAGGGTCGATTGCGAAACAAACGTTAATGGGCATGTCGATCTTCGTATCGAAGTCGATATGTCGTTATCGACACGCCGACGACTTGCCGAAGCCAAATGCTGGCGCGGTCCTAAATATCATGCTGGTGGAATAGCACAACTGCTCGGATACATGACGGGACGAGAAAGTTCCGGTTACGTAATTGGCTATGTGCAAGAACGGAACATTGCCCAAAAGTGGGCTGACCTTCAAGCGCATCTTGATAAGGAACTGCCGGCCAATCAAGAGGCGGCATGCCAACTTGGTACATCAACCTGGACTCTTGAAGCGCGTCATCGACACTCAAGCGGGGTATCGCTTCGCATTGTTCATTATGGCGTCAATCTTGGCCGCTAGAGTGGTTTGCTGATGGGCCGCCGGTATGGACGATTGAATGGCAGGTGGTCCCGGATTCCGTTGCACTTCATCCGGGCCCGCACGAGATCAATCAACAGTCACCGCGTAATCGGCTTGTACCGAATCCGCTTGGGCTTCGCCCCTTCCTCGCCCAGGCGTTTCTTCTTGTCTGCCTCATACTCCTGGTAGTTCCCGTTGAAGAACACCACCTGCGAATCTCCTTCAAACGAGAGGATGTGCGTCGCAATACGATCCAGGAACCAGCGGTCGTGCGAAATCACCATCACGCTGCCTGCGAATTCCAGCAATGCATCTTCCAGTGCGCGCAGCGTTTCCACGTCGAGGTCGTTCGACGGTTCGTCCAGCAGCAGCACATTGCCGCCCATGAGCAGTGTCTTGGCCAGATGCAGGCGCCCGCGTTCGCCCCCGGACAGATTGCCGACGATTTTCTGCTGATCGCTGCCCTTGAAGTTGAAGCGGCCAAGATACGCGCGTGACGGCATCTCGAAACGTCCGACCGTCAGGATGTCCGCACCGTTGGATATATCTTCCCACACCGTTTTCTTGTTGGAGAGGTCTTCGCGCGACTGATCCACCAGCGACAGTTTCACGGTCGGCCCGACCACGACTTCGCCGCTGTCCGGCTGCTCTTTGCCAGCGATCATCTTGAACAGTGTCGATTTGCCGGCGCCGTTCGGGCCGATGATGCCGACGATGGCGCCGGCCGGAATCTTGAAGCTCAGATTGTCGATCAACAGCCGGTCACCGAACGACTTGCTCACATTCTTGAATTCGATGACTTCATTGCCCAGACGCTCGGCCACCGGAATGAAGATTTCCTGCGTCTCGTTGCGCTTCTGGTATTCATGCTCGGACAACTCGTTAAAGCGTGCCAGACGCGCTTTGCTCTTGGCCTGGCGGCCTTTCGGATTCTGCCGCACCCATTCCAGCTCCTTCTGGATGGTTTTCTGCCGCGCCGATTCGGAGGCTTCTTCCTGCTTCAATCGCGCTTCCTTC
>DASVLY010000560.1:0-1837 GCA_036384635.1 Noviherbaspirillum sp.
TGCCGCTCCCGCGATAAAAAGTAATGCTTCCCATCCCATTCATCTACCTCAGAACCCCTGCCACTGCCAGCTTACTTGTAGCTGGCGGCTATTATATTGAAATATGGAAATGTTCTCGTTATTGTGAACCTGCCTTAATTCAACATTTATCGAATGATGCGGCCTTATCGGAATGATTAAAGCGCCTCGCAGCACTTGAGTATCCTGATTGCGGATCTGGCTGATCAGCCCTGGCGAATATGCTGACTGGCTGACCCAGGTCTGGCGTGTCCAACCTAGTTCGCCGATCACATCGCCCCCCAGCCTGGTACGGCCATACAGACTGGCAAACCACCCGTCACGATCACCGCCGGGGCGCGCGGACAACGCACGGTCGGTCAGGTGTCCGACGCTGGCTTCGACCAACCCGCGCTCGGTGCGATAGCTCAACAATCCGCGCAATTCCCAGGTATTCGAATCGAAATTCTGCAGCGTCGCATATTCCAGATGGCTCAGACCCGCCAGCATGTTGAACTGAAGGTGGTTCGGCAATGGCAACGGCGGCGTAATGCGCGCCTGGATTTGGGCCTGCCGCTGGTACAGTTGTCCGCCCAGGCCGAACAGAGCTGCCATGCCGGTACCACGCACGCCCCAGTTGCCGAAGCGCCAGGGATGTTCCAGGCCAAGCGCCAGCGAAGAAGTATTGAAACTGGAAAGGGTATCGTTCTGCTGCACGCGCGCCTGCACAAAACCGATGCTGCCATTGGTGGTCAGGTCGCGCAGGTATTCGGCCGATACCACTGTATAGTGATCGCTGCGCGGCATGTATTCCGGCAGCAGTTGCAGTTCGATCCGGCTGCCGCCGGTGCCGATGCTGAAATTCGGATTGCTCGCGCCCTGATTCACATTGCTGTCCATGCCGCGCCCCACCATCAGCGACAAGCTGCTGCGCGGTTGCCATCCCGTGCAGCCGTGCGCGCGCATATGCGAGATCACCTCCAGGATTGCCGGCGGCGGAGCAAAGCGCGCTTCGATCGTCTGGAACAAGCGCTCGGCTTCTGCTGCGTGTCCTAACTCGCACTGAATGATCGCCAGATCCAGCCACGCTCCCGCGTGTTGAGGCTCCTGTTCGATCATGCGCGTCAACGCCTCGCTCGCGTCGTCCTGTCGCCCCTCGGTGATCGAGCGCATCGCGTCCAGGTAAAGATCCTGTTGCACGTGGGTGTCGGCATTGGACTGCCCGCATAGCCCCAGCAGCAGTCCCGCTATCCACAAGCAGCGCAAACTCTTCTTTCTGTTCACGCCGGCAGCTCCAGTTCCGCCGGGGCCAGCGTAAACAACGTCGTAGGCTTTTCCTTGCCGCGCAAAACTCTCTCTCCCAATAACGTGAAGCGGTGCCGCTTCGAGCGATGGACCGTTCCCGGACCCACGATCACGCTATGCGGGAATTCGCGCGCCAGTTGCTCTAAACGTGAAGCCACATTCACGCTGTCGCCGACCGCCGTATAAATGCTGCGAAACGAAGTGCCGAAATCGCCCGCCATCGCCATCCCGCTTTCGATCCCGATACGCACCCGCAAAGGCGGCAACCCCGTCTGCTGCCGCGCCTGGCTGAAGCGCTGCACTTCCTGCAGGATCTCCTGTGCCGCGTCGAGCGCCAGGTCCGCATGGTCGTCGTTAGGCAGCGGTGCGCCCCAGAAAGCGACCAGACCATCACCCGTGTATTTATCGAGCGTGCCGCGCTTTTCGATCACCGGCCGCGTCAGGCAGTCCAGGAAATCGCGCGTCAGTTGCGCCGCTTCCTCCATGTCGAGCGCTTCCACCTGGCGGGTATAGCCTTTCATATCCGCAATCAGCG